>OMSQ01000044.1 GCA_900313805.1 uncultured Prevotella sp.
CAGCATACTGCGAGGCTCATCTTCATTAGCCAGCGGCACACTGAGCAGCAGCCAGTATGTGAACGGCAGTTCCGGCGGCGGTCCCGGTGGCGGTTTCAACCCTGGTGGCGGTCCTGGCGGTGGATGGTGAAGCCCTCTTTTTACACTCGCTGTTAAAAAAGAATTTCAACAAAGTGACGGTATAGATCTCATGCCGTCACTTTATTGCCTTTATTTATTTGTTATGACCTTTAATCTTAATACGGTTTTGGAGGAATTCAAAAAAAACACTATCTTTGTACGCTTGCATATTTAAAACGAATCACAATCATGGAAGTAATACAAAGTTTTACAATAGACCACACGCACCTGCTCCCTGGCATTTACGTGTCGCGCGTGGACAAGGGTTTCACTACATTCGACCTGCGTATCACCACGCCCAACAAGGAGCCTGCGGTGGCACCCGCTGCCATTCACAGCATTGAACACCTGATGGCCACGTGGTTTCGCAACTCTCGGGTAAAGGACGATGTGGTATATGTGGGTCCGATGGGATGTCTCACCGGCATGTATATCATCATGACCGGCACTTATACCGTTGAGGACATGCGCCAGCTCACCATTGAGTGTCTGGAATGGATACTCACACAGACGGAAGTGCCCGCCACCACACCAGAGACCTGCGGCAACCACCTGCTCCACGACCTGCCCATGTGCCACTGGGAGTGCCGCCGCTACCTAGACCGTCTGAAGAACGATTTCCACTCCGAGTATACCAAGCTACAGGTCACTCTCAACGACGGGCGCGTATTTGCTGATGCATAGCATGATAGGGATTTCCCCACACACAAATATAGGAATTCCCCTTTAGAGGGACAAAAACTATAATTATCTTTGCAGCATGAGAAGGAGAGAACATGCCAAAGCATGAAAATCCCCATAAATGAGAAAGAAAACAATAAAATATATAAACTAAAAAACCTAAAACGATGAAGAGGACAACAATAGTACTGCTGAGCATCATGACAGTGATGGCAGCAAAAGCTCAAAACAGTGGCGAGTTTATCAAGATAGAAGACCACAACATCTACTCGAAGTGCTTCGAGCCGTGTGACACAAACGGCGACGGCATAGTGACATACGATGAGGCTGCCGCAGCTACAATGCTCGTGCTTGACAGAGGCGGTCGCAGCAACATCGTCACCGACTATTCCTTCCTGAAGTATTTCCCCAACCTCACTGCTTTCTCTGTAGGCAACACTCCTGAGACAGTGATAGACCTCAGCTGCCTGAAGAAACTGGAGAAGCTGAACCTGACCAATGCCGCCTGGCTGGAGAAAATCATACTGGCAGAGGGTTGCAAGCCCGAAATCACTTACCCCCAGGGCAAGACTTCTGTAGAGATTGAGTTCAAGGCGAAGGACTGCTGCGCAAAGAAGCATAAAGAGGGCTGCGAAAAGAAGCACGAAGATTGTGCTAAGAAGCATAAAGACGGCTGCGAAAAGAAGCTTGAAGGAGAATGTGCAAAGAAACATAAAGAGGGCTGCGAGAAAAAAGCTGAAGGATGTGCAAAAAAGCATGAAGGTTGCCAGAAAAAAGCTGAAGGATGCGAAAAGAAGCACAAGGAAGGATGCCAGAAAAAGGCCGAAGGTGAATGTGCAAAAAAGCATGAAGGATGCCAGAAAAAGGCTGAAGGATGCGAAAAGAAGCACGAAGATTGTGCTAAGAAGCATAAAGACGGCTGCGAAAAAAAAAATGATGTAGGCTGCGCTAAGAAGGCGAAACAATGCTGCGACGACAAGCAGCCCACAGGCTACAGCTACTGCGAGAAAGTGGAACAAGATGGCAAGACGCTGTATATCGTAGGCAACGGAGACGGGAAATACGGCATCTGGCACTGCGGGAAACTTGAGGTGCCTTGCAAATACAGCATTGACGAGTTGAAGAAAAACTATTTCACAGTGAAAATGATGGAGACAGCTGATGCCCCCATCATTTTTGTTGATGAGGGTATCAAAGACTTCTGCCTGCGCAACAAGCATATTGACGCCGACAAGAACGGCGAGGTGAGTTGGATAGAAGCCCACGAGGCAAAAGAACTCTCGCTGATGAATTTCAAGAGTTTCATACGCAACATCAAATCGTATGAAGACCTGAAATATTTTCCAAGTCTGAAGTACATACATCTGGGTTTTACATACGTGGAGGACATTGACCTGAGTTGCTGTCCCAATCTGAAGGAGATAGATGCCAGCGACTGCCGTATGCTGAGGACCATCATACTGGACGGTGCCTGCAACCCAGAGATAAAATTCCCCGTGCCATACAAGGGCGTGCCTGCAAAGGTGGTAGTTAAAGAGCACAACGGTCCTGAGTTCGAAATGACACCTCACGAGTATAGCACGAACTGCAAGATGAACAAATAAGACCATAAGGAAGAAATTGCAGAATAGACTTTGTCAATGAGATAACAGGCCGAAGATTTTGACTAAGCGAGAGAAAAACAAACATTTGTTTTGTTTTTCTCTCGCTTAGTCGTAACTTTGCGAGACGTAATAAAACGATTATGACACGACCCAGACTGTATATGGTGGTCAATGAAGACCGCTTTTTTCTCTCTCACCGCAAGGAGATAGCCGTTGAGGCTCAGAATCGCGGTTATGACGTGCTTGTGGTATGCAAGGACACGGGCAGGCGCAAGGAAGTGGAAGACTTGGGACTGCGCATGCTCGACATGCCAATCAACCCCACAGGCACAGCCCTGCGTGAGGAGCGGCTTACCTACAAGTTTCTGCTCAAGCTGTACCGTCGCGACAAGCCCGACCTGGTGCATCATGTGGGACTGAAGAACATACTGTGGGGCGGACTGGCAGCCAAGCGTGCGAAGGTACCAGGTGTGGTGAATGCCGTGAGCGGACTGGGTGTGCTTTTCTCTGGCAAGAAGCCAGGCATGATGGCCCGGATGGTGATGAGCGTGATAAAATACAGTTGCCATCGCGAAGGGCTGACAGTGATTTTCCAGAACCATGAGGACAAACATCTCTTCCTGCGCCACAACATAGTGCGCTATGATCAGTGCTCGTTCATAAAGGGCTCAGGAGTGGATCTTGACCGTCTGGCTTACACCCCCGACCCCGGTGGTCAGCCGATACGCATCATCTTCACCGCACGCATGGTGAAGGAGAAAGGCATTCTTGTACTGATAGAGGCAGCCGAACGGTTGCGCAGCGAGATGGAAGGTAAGGCAGAGTTTCTGTTGTGCGGCGACCTGTCTGCCAATCCCAAGGCCATCAGCAAGGAAGAGCTGGAATCGCTCTGCGACGGGCACTATATACAGTGGCTGGGCTACCGCAGCGATGTGCGTGAGTTGTTGGCTAAATCGCACATCATGGCCTTTCCCAGTTATTACCGCGAGGGTGTGCCCAAGTCGCTGATAGAGGCATGTGCCATAGGGCGCCCCATAGTGACCACCCTCTCCTACGGCTGCAAAGACACAGTGGTTGACGGCGAGAATGGTTTTCTGATTCCTACACACGACAGCGAGTCACTGGCAGAACGTCTGCGCATGCTCATCAACGATGCCGACCTGCGCCAGCGTATGGGCATAAAAGGGCGTGAAAAGGCCGAGCGGGAATTCTCGCTTACCGATGTGGTGGAGCGCCACATCGCGATATACAATGCCTTGTGTGGAAGGAACGTATAACTGATTTATCTGGTAAGTGAGAACTTCAGACTGAGTCCGAAGTCACGTGTGACAGTGGGATATGAACTAGACGACAGCAACGGAGTGTTGGTTTGATGGTCATAGTAGAAACTCATGGTAAGCAGTTTCGACAACGTATAGTCGGCATTGAATGAGAACTTGAATGCCGTATTTCCACTGGCAGCCGATGAAGTAATCGATGCGATGTCGCGGTTTATGTTCTGCTGCTTACGATATGAGAGGTCGAAGCGCAGGTTCAGATCGTGGTTGAAGCCCTTGTTGTTATTGTTGTTCTTGCCGTTATTGGCAGCAGTATTGTTCTTGCCATCCTCTGTTTCGTTGTCACCACCCTTTTTCTTGCTCTTCACCTTACGTGGTGCGGTGCCCCATCCGAAGAGTCGGGCGAAGGAGAAATTGTTTATCTTGTATCCCATTCCTACTATCCAGTCGTGCGAGGTGGTTTCGTTGATCTGCACGCTGGTCATACTGAGAGTGAGCACACGTGTGCTGCGATACTCCAGTTTTAGGGTCATATTGTTCTGCAGGGTCATGTCTATGCCGAGCAGAGGAGCGAACGACTCGTTGAGGCTGACAGCCGACACGTTGTACATGCTCGAAGGAATGGGTGCTCCAGTGGCGGCATCGTTGATGAAGCCGAGCCCGTTCATATATTCCATCCACGTGCTGAACGAAGCGTAACTTCCCACGGCAAAGATGCTCTTGTATGCGTGATTGAGGTTTATGCTCTTGAAATGGTCGCGGAGCCACGGCAGTTTACCCAGTCCGCCATATCGTATTGACCAGTTGGGCAGCAACCGTCGCAGCGCTGGGAAGATATCCAGGTCGTTGCCAGCCATGTCGGTATAGGCGTTAAGGAAGGCCGGTATCATGACATCAGCACTGTAGCGGTTGACGGATCCGTTGGCAGGGTCGAACGTCTCTCCAGCCAGCGCAGTGCCCTTCGGGTATATGCTACCGGCATAGCGTGCCTCCACACGTGCCTGATAGCTGTCGAGCGACTGGCAGAAGCGTTCGAAACTCTTCGAGTAGTAACCGTCATTGGCATTGCCTCCACTCTCGAGCGATGAGCCGATAGATATTGTGGTCATATTGAATGTGCCGCTCTGTGTGGTAGGATTGCCCTCATACATATACTGTATGCTCTTGGCCGTGGTCTGCATGCGCGAGGCATTGAGGTCTATCTTCAGGTCGCGCAGAGGTTCGAGAGTGACACGTATCTGCAGATCCTCGGTCTTGTTGATGGTGGCAGGCGAAGCGGCACTTTCGTTATAGAGCAGCCAGTCATTGCGGCGTGCCTTGTCCAGATAGCCTTCGTCTATTAAACCGAAGCCGAAGTCGAGACCAGGAGCCATGGGACCATTGCCAGAGCGTTGTCCGAAGATATCTCCCACATTAGGCATGAAGCCCGGTATAGACATGGTGAACTGGTTTCGGTATGACACGTTGATGTTGCGCACCATCATGAGCAGGCGGGCCGCCGACTGCGCTGCGCGATACCATGGTTTGTCGTCGAGGGGCGGTTTGGGAGTGACGGTCACCTTCACGCGCAGGACCGAATCGGTATTGTTGAAAATCTTAACTTTGTTCTCGTCCACACGCTTGTATTTCAGCGGCACAACCTTACCGTTGGCATCGCGCGCAGTGAGTGTGAAGCGCTTCGTCTTCTTGTTGTGTGCCACTACCAGAGATGTATCGGCCTTGATGACCACCTCTTTCTCGAAACTGTTTTTGTTTTTCGGCAGCGACTTATCCTTATCGTCGTTTTTGTCGTCTTTGCCCTTGCCGTCCACCTTTGGTTTCTTGCGCCCAGTATTCACCTTGGGAACGGGTTTTGAGAAGCGCTCGTTCACCTTCTTGAGGAATGGCACATGGTCGTAAAGTTTCTGCATGTTGAGCGCACCAGAGAGAGAGATGTCTCTGGTAGTAGAAATAACATTACCGAGCGAAGTGCCGTCGTCGAGGTCGGTACCACGCACCCATCGGTATGTAGACTTATACGAAGCATCAGACGTGATCCAATCGAACAGTGGTATAAGGTTGATAGGCGGCTTGTATGAGGCATTGAACGACTGCGCATAGTCAAGCGGTTCACCCATGTGCTTTATACTGGTCCACACCGAGTCTTTCCATGCTTCGTAGCGGTCGGGATAGAGGTTTTTATTGACAGGAGTATATGGTTCTTCTATCTCTGCCCGTGTGCCGCTGTTGAAGGTGGCATGCAGGTTTTTTGTCAGGTCCCAGCGTATGGAGAAGTCGCGGTTCCAGAGGAACTGCTCGTTGAAGATGAGAGGCAGAGTGGAATTTTCCAGGCTCTCCATGTCTCGTTCTTGCAGTTCATAGTAATGTCGCTGCATGTCGGTGTTGAATGAGATATTCTGCGGCAGCCAGTTGAGTCCGAAGCGTTTGAGTATCTCCAGCCACTTAGATTTCGACTTTATGCCTTTGAACGGTTCCCATGCCTTGTACACCGGTGTCCAGGAGTAGTTGAGTGCACCCTTCCACACATCGTCGGTTTCATAGATAGTAGTCTCGCCCGAAGTGCGACGGTGTGAGTGGCTGTATGTAAACGAGAAGTTACTGGGGTCGTATGGCATGGGGTGTCGCTTGTTGCCTATGCCCACGCGCACATTTGACAGCGAGAAGTTAGTGTCGGTGGTTTTAGTGACAGCAATACTTTCTATACTGTCGCGCTCATGCTTGTCGGCAACGGCATCAAGCGATTCTTCCAGCAGCATATCTGTGTCGATGGGGTTGTACTTGGGTCTAGTCTCCTCCTTTGTAACACTATAGTAGAGCGGTGCCGACACCTTGGCCTTCTCTGGGAAGAACTTACCCAGGTCTATTCTGGTGGTGACGCTATACGACTTGTAATTGTCCGTTGAGCGCTGAGCCACCCCTTCTTCCAGTCCACCGAATCCATCGGTCATATATTTACCCGTCACGTCCACAGAGCCCAGGTCTGAGAGTTGCATGTTTAGCGTGCCGAGTGCAGCCCATCCGCCCTCGTTATCATACTCCAGAAGTCTGAGTTCGTTGACCCACACCTCACCATCCTTTTGTTCGCCGGTTAGATTTCTCACGCCGATGATCATGGTCTTCACCTCTCCGAGAGAGGGGTTACCCAGCACACTCATCTTGTTGGCAGGTTTCTCATCATCATATACAGAGAACACCTGGTTGTATGTGGCGGTGCCGATTGATTTTGCCTTATTTCGCTCTTTCTTCAGTTGTGTGAATCTTGAGAGCGGTATGTCGAGCATATTCTCTTCCGGCCACACCACACGCTTGTCTGTTGCCGAGTACTTGTCGTAGTGTCCTGGAGGAGTAAGACGCAGAGGTATCTCATATTCGTAATAGTTGCTCTTGTAGTCGCTTCCCAGTCGCACGAACAGAGCCAGTTGGTTGTCGGTGAGGTTCGTGGTATTATTGAGCATGCTGTTGGCGTGGACGAACATCTGCAGGCGCTTATAGAGTCGTAGGTCAAGGTTAGTGTTTTTATAGACACATTTCGACTCGCCCTGTCCCATATTGGTCACCACCATGCTCAGGGCCTGCTCATTGCTCTCCACCAGTTGCGGCTGTGTGGGGTCTTGTGCGCGGTCGATACCCGGGGGGAGTATGTAGTTGACCGGCACCTTGTCGTTGTTCTCCTCGATATTCACGGCACTGACGGCCAGTTTACCGCTGTTGCTGGAACTGTTGGTCAGGTTCTGCTGATAGACGCGCCACTCGCCGCGCACGAGATCGAAGCTGCCGAAACGGCAGATGATGGGTCTCTGGAAATTGGTGAGGAACATACGCATGAATCGTATGCTGGAGAAGTCGCTGATGGCACCCTCACGGCGCTCATACTGGTCAAGAGGTATACGGAACTGATACCAGGTGACGTTATAGCTCTCGCCGTTGCGCAGTTTACCAGCATCCTCACGACTGTCCACGATGAAGTTCTGCCCCACGACCATATCTTCGGGTCGCAGCGAGACGTGGTACTGGTAGTACTTCTCATACTCATTGAGGGTATAGTCCTGGTTTATATCCTCCACATCGGGAGTGGTCTTGTATGAGGTATCGTAACTCTCAGTTCGACTTTCAGAGTCGGGAGAGTTGCCATGCGGGTTGTTTATCCTTTTGTATCGTTGCAGGATTGATGCCTGTATCTGGTCGTAGTCGCTACCGCGGAAGTAGTGGTAGTTGTCGTTGGATGGGTCGGCCATGATAGAGTCGAGCACGTCCTGATCCACTTTTCCTCTTACGGAAGTGAGGAAATCCTGGTATGTTTCCCACTGTCGTTCCTCCTCGTCAGTGAGTCCGTCGAATCCCACATCCTGCTTGGGTCTGGACCCACTGGATGTTGCGAAGGCGTATGTGACTGTGGACTGGTTTGGCACTTTACCCCACTGTGTAGTGGTGTAGTTGTTTGATCCGTCCACAGACATGCCGCTCTCATAGAATTTCTTGCCGTCGTGTAGCACATCCTCGCTCACCTCTCCTAGGTTGATATAAAAGTCACCGCCATACTCATGCGCATCGGGCTGCTGGTTGGTGTAAACGAAGGGGTCCATGAGCCAGAACTCTATATACTCTATGTTGGCAGCTTCGAAATCGTTGGTGTCGAGTTTCCTCATCATACCTCCCCAGGTTTTTGAGGGGTCAGTGAGTCGTCCTCGGTTGTTGAGGTTTGGATTGAAGTTATACGGTCCGCGCTCATCGGGATAGAAAGCCAGGTTGAGTATCGGCAGTGTGGCAGTGCTGCCGCTATATGAGCTCTGGTCGCGGTTGGGGTAGAGTTCGCGCACATACACCTCGCGCACGAAGAGGTTTGACAGTTGGTCGAGGTCGCTTTTTATGTGCGCCGGTGTCAACGATGAAGAACGCCGTGTGAAAAGAGGATCGATGTTGTACCATGCGAGCAGCGAGCGGTTGAATCCGCCTGCGAGTGTATTACGGTCCTTTTGCTCGTTGAACATCGTGGGCACAGAGGAGATAATCCATGAGGTTGGTGCCGATACATCGATGGCATTCTTGGTATTCTCAAAGTCATCGATATACGAAGCATTGTCTTGTGTGCCGTGGCTCTGTCCGGCTATGAGTTGTGCGAACTCGGCTTTGAAACTGATGTTCGATGGTTTGGTGAGTCGCAGCAGTGGTATCTTGTCGAGCATGTTGGTGAGCCACTGACTCTCTTTTTTCCAGTTGAGGTTGACTCCCCAGAGAGTATTGTTGAGTGGTTCACGGCCCATAGTGACTTTCGATTTTAGCGCTTGTTCGGAGAGGTGCTGCAAGGTACCGCTGAGTTGCAGGTCTTTAGAGAAGTCGTACTGCCAGTTGAGTCCGAACATTGTCTTTCGCTGCTGTGCGTAGTCTGTATTGCTTTCCAGCGACACGTTGACTGCCGTGCCGGCATCGATGATGCTCTGGTTGAGTATGGTCACCTCTCCAGCCGAATAGTCTACCGAATAGTCAGAGCCCTCTGTGAGTGTGACCCCACCGGCAGTGACCACCACAGAGCCCTGCGGCACATTATATGCGTCGAGGGATATTACATTCGACTTGGAGCCCCGATACTGTCCCATAAGCACGAACTTATCCTTTTCGGCTATCTGTTTAGCCACGGTCTTAGTAGAGTCGTAAAGTTCGAAGAAGCAGTAACTCCTGGCTTTATCATCGCTCACCCCCTTCTGAATGAGGAAATTGTACAGATACTTACCGAAGGGTTCGGCCTCGGGCAGGAACACACGTCCGTTGCTCACGGTATATCCCTCCACGTAGTCAAAATAACCGTTACTGTGCACCTTCATGTTATTGTCCAGGCGGTCTGCACCCAGGTCCTTGATGATAGACTGGTCCTTCACCTGTGGTTCAGGGATATAGGTGAGATATACGCCAGTAGTGTCCGACTGGTACTTAATGTCGAGGCGGAACTTGTCTTTCTCAACCGATGATGCCAGATAGTAAACGTTTTTCATCATCAGAGGCCAGTTGATCTGCTTGGGATTGTTGCTGGTGTTCTTCAGAGCCTTGACATAGAGGCACTGGTTCACATCCGTGAGGTCAGAGGCAAACTCACCCACCTGATAGGTGACACCTCCGTATGTGTATTCGTATGCCACAGCCAGCACCTGATCGGTCTGAAGGGCGGTCTTAAGTGATATATATCCCAGAGCGGTATTGAGAGTATATTCCGAAGAATTGAGCAGTCGTGCACTCTCCAGTTTCTCATAGTCAGCACCACCGTCAAACAACGGAATGGCATCGAGCACTATAGATGTCTTGTTTATATCGCGTGCCTCGCTGTAGGTTGTCACCATCTGCTGATACTCAGTATTAGCCTGGTTAGACGGCACATCCATGCCCAGGGTAGTCCACTGCTTACTTTTAACCGTCTTATTCTCGGCTAAGTCGGCGAAAGCCACGATGTTACGCGTATTGGTTGTAGTACCTGTTTTATTAGTCACCCACACCTCTATACGGTTTATCTTCACGCCCGTAGCGAGGTTGGGCAGCGTCTTCATTGAGTTGTCGTAACTGTCGCGGAAATAGTGTGAGAGGAAGAAGTGCCTGTTGTCCTCATAGTTGGCAGCATCTATCTCAAATGGAGTGAGTTGCACCCCACCCTTCGACGACACGCTTTTCGACGAAGACTTCTTCTGAGAGAAAACCGATTGCAGTTTCAGTCGTCCGAACTGCAGGTCTGTTCGTATTCCGAAGAGCGACGACGCACCACGTATGAGAGAAGAGTTGGCTGGGAAACTGATATTGCCGGCCTCAACCAGTTTTATTATCTCATCCTCCTTGCCCTCGTATTTCAGTTTCAGGTTCTGTGTGTCGAAGTCAAAGGTGGCATCGGTATTATAGTTCAGGTTCATATTGACCTTGTCGCCCACCTTACCGTTCACGCTCAGGTTTATCTTCTCGTCGAAGTCTATGCTTGTAGTATTTCTGTTGCGTATGGGCAGCGAGGGGTTGTCGATGCTTTTCAGCGTAGCTCCGAATTTCAGCTCGGCAGTACCCTGAGTCTTGATGCGCACTCCACCGGGGCCGAATATTTTCTCGGCAGGTCCGAGGTCGAAGTGCATATCGGTGAAGTCGAATTTCTCTTTACCCTTTGTGGCTACCACCTCTTCATTCTTCGTTTTGAAGTACTTGTAGAAGTCACGTCTGCCGCGCCATTTGATATACTCCTCCGGAGTCATCATCACCGGTGCCCCTATCCATGTGCCACCGATTTTGTTGCCGATGATGTACATGTTGAGTGTGTCGTTGTACACCACATCCTGTTTCAGGTTGTCCGGTCTTTGCAGGTCGGCTGGTATCTGGTTGAGGTCTTCCAGGGTGACAGGTATGGTGCGCTGAATGCGCCAGCGGGGGTGTAGCAGCGAGTCAGGAATCTCCTCCTGGTCAATGATGACCTGCGGTCGTTGCTGTTTTACTGTGTCTGGGGGAGCCACAGCCGGAGCCTTCGCTCCACGAGGTACAGACATGGCCCTGCCGGCCACCATGGTGATGACGGCCAGTGCTATTATCAACGTCCACGTCTGTTTCCTCATGCTTTATTTTATCTGTTTCAGTGCCAGTTTCACCACCTGTTCCACGGGCAGGTCAGGATTGTTCTTGAGTATTTCCGTCACTATCTTTGCAGAAGGAGCCGGTGAGAAGCCGAGCATGGTGAGAGCTCCCACAGCCTCGTTTTTCACCTCGGCGTTGGCCACTGGTGCTTCATCGGCCGACACGTGCAGTTCATCCACCAGTCCACTGTTTATTATCTTGTCCTTCAGGTCCACGATAATACGTTGTGCCGTCTTCAGTCCGATGCCCTTCACGCCCTTGAGCATACGCTCATCACCCTGTGCAATGACTTGGCACAGGTCTCGAGGTGTGGCGGCTGATAGAATCATGCGTGCGGTATTAGCCCCCACGCCCGACACAGAGATGAGCATCCGGTACAGTTCGCGCTCTTGTCGCGATACGAAGCCATAGAGGGTGAAAGAGTCGTCGCGTCCGCCAGTCACCAGTTGTTCGTGCACCAGCAGTTTCACCTCTTTCTTGCCTTGTATGGCGGAATAAGTATTGAGCGATATGTTGAGTGCAAACCCCACTCCAGCCGCCTCAACGACAGCCAGTGCCGGGGTCAGTTCAGTCAGTTCGCCCCTGATATAGTCTATCATCTAATCTTTTTTATGTGTACACTAAATGATAAACGCAAACCCCGCCCCTTTATTGCATGTGGTATTTAAATAACTACTCACCTACAGCCCCTTTGTGTCTGAGGTATGTAAGTTGTCAGAAGATGGGACATTCACGCATCAGCATCACCACGTTTCATTATAGTTTTTCTTCAAGAAAGATTGTGCTTGTTCATTTCCATTACGCGCAGCCTTTTTTATCCATGCTTTTGCCTGTTGAATATCCCTCTCAATGCCATCTCCTGTGACATAGCAGATACCCAGATTATACTGTGCTTCTGCAAGCTCTTGGCCGGCGGCTAATCTAAACCATTTCACAGCCTCTTTATGGTTCTGCGCTACTCCTCTGCCTTGGTAATAACACACACCCAAATTATACTGCGCCAATACATTACCTTGTTCGGCAGCCAATCTAAACCATTTCACTGCCTCATTATAGTTCTGCGCCACACCTATACCTTGGTCATAACACGAGCCCAAATCACTCTGCGCCTGGGCATAGCCTTTGTCGGCAGCTAACCTATACCATTTCACTGCCTCTTTATAGTTCTGTCCTACTCCTTTACCATGGTAGTAACACGAGCCAAGATTAAACTGTGCCTGGACAACACCTTGGTCGGCAGCCAACCTATACCATTTCACTGCCTCATTATAGTTCTGCGCCACACCTTTACCTCGTTCATTATACACGCCCATATTATACTGTGCCAGAGCAAAGCCTTGTTCGGCAGCCAGCCTATACCATTTCGCAGCCTCTTGGTAGTTCTTCGCTATACCTTTACCTTGGTCATAACACACGCCCAAATTAAACTGAGCCTGGGCATTACCTTGTTTTGCGCCAACCAAAAAATCTTTATAGGTCTGTGCATTTGCCGAGATGATTGTCAAAATGGTTGCAATGAAGAATAACAGCCTTTGTCGTTTCATAGTTAAATCTTGTAATATGATTGATACACGATGCAGGATGGACACTTGCCTCCATCATCGTACTGCTTTTCGTTCGCAAATATACATATAAATCGCGAGATATGAACCTTTCTGAGAAAATAATGTTATTTGGGAACTATATACCTGTTGTCCCCGATTATTCCTTTAGTATAATTATACAATTTTATAAACAAAACAATAGGTTTTTATATAATGAGTTTTAATGTGGGGTAAAAACAGAATAGAAATCCTTTCCTATTAAGTTACTTATGTGTTGTACATTTAATGCTTTGTTACCTACGATTGTTTCATTCCACCTTGTAGTGCTCGAAGCGAGTCTTCCATTCTTCCTTACAGAAATGGCAATCATTGACAGTCCGTATTCATCAAGTGGATGATTATCACCTTTTATCATTGGTATGTTTTGAAAACCATTTTTAAGACATATATAGAAGGTTTCCCCGTGAGGGGTATATGTGTCATAATCAAAACTTGAATGCGAGATACACCAACTGGTATATTGGGCATATTTCATGGCATCTTCATAATTCTGTATCTTGACTATAGTGTAATTACTGTTTGGTTGGTATGATTGACTTGCAGATTCTTGCCGTTCCTTATTAATCAAATTGTTGATTTCATCATAGAACTTGAAGCATAGGTCTTCAAAATACAAACCATTAAAGTTCCCATCATACTTAGATGTATAAGATTTGTTTGAATTTATAATGCTTAATATATCGTTAATGGTTTCTTGTTGGCTTTCATCAAGTTCTTCAACATACACCAATCGTATAACCCCTTCTAAATACTTGTCTTTTAGAATCCTTGAATAAGGAATGCTCCTTTGAATATCATGTATAATAGCAAATATATCTTCGGTGTTTTGAGGGTTACAATATTGTTTTACTGCCATTTTAGCCCTTTCAAAATTCCTATTTTCATTTAATGCTGACTGAATTACGTTTAATGTTGTTTGTTTTACAATTTCTTTCAGTTCACTTTCAGTAAGATGTATTGTTTTCTTTGCCATATTTGTTCTATTTGTTTTTTCATTTCTACGATAAATATCATTACTTATGCAAATATAATTCACCAATTCCACATTTCCAAACAAAAAACAGGTATATTTTCTTATCTACTAACTATTTATATATATCTTTTTCAGATGCATCAAATAATTGAGTTTTATACAACCCGATATTCAAGCAAAAAAAGAAATAATTCTATTCACTACTGGCTTGTTAATCGTGATTTATATGTAAATTTGTCCACGGAAAGAGATAGGATATAAGATGGACAACAAAAAAGCAACATTGGAACTGGGCACCAAGCCAGTAGGAAGACTGCTGTTGCAGTATGCGGTGCCGTCAATGATAGCCATGACAGCATCGAGTCTGTACAACATCATTGACCGCGCCTTC
>OMSQ01000101.1 GCA_900313805.1 uncultured Prevotella sp.
AAGCGGAGTCACCGTAGTGGGAGTGCCGGCAAGGGAGTTGAAGTTATAGAAAAGGTAGGTTTTCCGAAAAAATATCACTACCTTCGCAGACGAAAAGACATTTGTGCACGTTAGTATAAAACTAACAATGACGAGAAAGATGAAAAAGACAATACTGACCCTTCTGATGGCGGCAACCTTCACAATGCCGACAATGGCCGATGACGAGATGCCCGACATAAGGCCCACTGCCTATTACACCACTGCTGACGGCAGTGAGGAGGAGAGTGCCGACTATAGCGGCAGCGCTCCGCTGAAAGGACGTTTTGTGGCCAACCCCACCAATGCCGATGGATGGAGTGCCACTTACGAATGGCGCTTCAGCCACGAAGAAGACACAGAGCCCTATCTGGTGCGTTACGAAGAGGACACAGAATATACCTTCACCCGCGCCGGTTCGCACAGCATTGTGCTCTACGCCACCTTCACCCGCGGCGAAGAACGGGTGGAGTTCCTGGAAGAATACTGGAGCGGAGCCGATGCTCTGCGTGTGTCGGTGAGCGAGAGCAGCCTGGACATGCCAAACGCCTTCTCGCCCAACGATGACGGCAGAAACGAAGAATACAGAGCTAAGAGTTACAACAGCCTGATAGAGTTTCATGCCACCATTTTCAACCGCTGGGGCCAGAAGCTCTTCGAGTGGGACGACCCCTCCAAGGGATGGGACGGCAAACACAATGGCACACCGGTGAAACAGGGTGTGTACTTCGTGCTGGTGGAGGCGAAGGGCGCTGACGGCCGGCGCTATAGGATAAAACGCGATGTGAACCTGATCAGGGGATATACCAGCAGCGAAGGGGACAGCAACAGCACAGGCGAGTGAGCAGCATGGCGAGAGAAGACGAGAAGATAAGCGTGCAGGGTGCACGCGTGCATAACCTGAAGAACATCGACGTAGACATACCGCGCAACAGTATGACCGTCATCACCGGCCTCTCGGGGTCGGGCAAGTCGTCTTTGGCCTTCGACACCATCTTCGCAGAGGGCCAGCGCCGATACATAGAGACCTTCTCGTCATACGCCCGCAATTTCCTAGGCGGACTGGAACGTCCCGACGTGGACAAAATCACGGGACTGAGTCCTGTCATCAGCATAGAACAGAAGACCACCAACAAGAACCCACGCTCCACCGTAGGCACCACCACCGAGGTGTACGACTACCTGCGCCTGCTCTATGCACGCGCCGCCACCGCCTACAGCTATGCCACTGGCGAAAAGATGGTGAAGTATACCGAGGAACGTGTACAGGAGATGATACTGGGCGACTACATAGAGCGGTCCATATACATACTGGCACCTCTTATTCGACAGCGCAAGGGCCACTACCGTGAACTCTTCGAGACCATGCGACGCAAAGGCTACCTACACATGAGGGTGGACGGGGAGATAATGGAGATTAAGCCTGGCATGAAACTGGACCGTTACCGCAACCACAACATAGAGGTGGTTATAGACAAGTTGCGGGTACAACAGAAGGATGAGGAGCGGCTTCGCAGGAGCGTACATACCGCCATGCACCAGGGCGAAGGCACACTGATGATCATAGACAAGGAGACGGGAGCTGCCAAGAACTATTCTCGCCGGCTGATGTGCCCCACCACAGGCATAGCATACGACGATCCGGCGCCCAACAAGTTCTCGTTCAACTCGCCCGAGGGGGCATGCCCCCGTTGTAAAGGCCTGGGCATGGTGCACGAGATTGACATAAACAAGGTGATACCCGACAGGAAACTGTCCATACGCGAGGGAGGCATAGCACCACTGGGTAAATGGAAGAACCAGAGCATCTTCTGGAAGATCGACTTCCTGCTGCAACGCTACGGCTACGATGCCAAGACACCGATAGAGGAGCTATCGGAAGAGGCCCTCTCGGCCGTACTCTACGGCAGCCTGGAACCAGTACGTATAGACAAAGAGCTTATACACACCAGTTCCGACTATTTCGTCACCCACGAAGGCGTGATAAAGTACTTGAGTCAGGTGATGGAGAAGAGCGACGATGCCGCAGGTCAGAAATGGGCCGACCAGTTCCTGCACACCTGCACCTGTCCTGAGTGTAAGGGTCAGCGCCTAAACCGTGAGTCGCTCTCCTACCGTCTAGTCGACAAGAACATAGCCGATCTATGCCAGATGGACATCTCTGAATTGTGGGAATGGCTGGGGAATGTGGACAGCATGCTGGAACCGAAAGAGCGGGCCATTGCCGTTGAGATAGTAAAGGAGATACGCACAAGGCTTCATTTCCTGCTCGACGTGGGACTCGACTACCTGTCACTCAACCGACCTTCAGCCTCGCTGTCAGGAGGAGAGAGTCAGCGCATACGCCTGGCCACACAGATAGGTTCGCAACTAGTGAATGTGCTGTATGTGCTAGATGAGCCGAGCATCGGACTGCACCAGCGCGACAACGACCGGCTGATACAAAGTCTGAAATCGCTGCGCGACCTGGGCAACACCGTGGTGGTGGTGGAGCACGACAAAGAGATGATGCTCTCTGCCGACTACATCGTTGACATAGGTCCGCTGGCAGGAAGGCGCGGCGGCGAGGTGGTATTTCAGGGCACCCCTCACGACATGCTGAAAAGCGACACCCTCACTGCACGCTACCTGAAAGGCACTGTCAACATACCCATACCCGACAAGCGGCGCAAAGGCAACGGCCACGAGTTGGTGATACATGGTGCGAGCGGTAACAACCTGAAACACATAGACGCACACTTCCCATTAGGCACACTGACAGTGGTGACTGGGGTGAGCGGCAGCGGCAAGTCGACACTCATAAACGAGACCCTGCAACCCATACTCAGCAAACACTTCTACCGTTCACTGCGCCAGCCTCTGGCATACGACAGCATAGAGGGTGTGGAACACATAGACAAGGTGGTGAATGTGGACCAGAGTCCGATAGGCAAGACACCACGTTCCAACCCCGCCACCTATACCGGCGTGTTCAGCGACATAAGGTCGCTCTTCGTAGCCCTGCCCGAAGCCAAGATGCGGGGCTACAAGCCCGGGCGCTTCTCGTTCAACGTGAAGGGCGGACGATGCGAGACCTGCGGCGGCAATGGGTATAAGACCATAGAGATGAACTTCCTGCCCGATGTGATGGTGCCATGCGAGCACTGCCACGGCAAGCGCTACAACCGAGAGACGCTGGAGGTGAGATACAAAGGCAAGTCGATAGCCGACGTGTTGGACATGACCATCAATCAGGCGGTAGAGTTCTTCGATGCCGTGCCCCACATACAACACAAAATCAAGACTCTGCAGGAAGTGGGTCTGGGCTACATCAAAATAGGTCAGCCCTCTACCACCCTGAGCGGCGGCGAGTGTCAGCGTGTGAAACTGGCCACCGAACTGTCTAAGCGCGATACCGGCCGCACGCTGTATATCCTCGACGAACCGACCACAGGACTACATTTTGAAGACATACGAATCCTGATGAGCGTGCTGCAGAAACTGGTGGATCGTGGCAATACCGTGATTATCATTGAGCACAACATGGACGTGATAAAGATGGCCGACCACATTATCGATATGGGTCCCGAGGGAGGTCGCGGAGGAGGCACTATACTGAGCACCGGCACGCCCGAAGAGGTGAGCAAAAGCGAGAAAGGCTACACCCCTTCATTCATAAAACAAGAATTGGAAGCAAAAAACAGTCAATAATTTGCACATTTCAGAAAAGAGTGCTATATTTGCACCAATCTCCGTAAAAAGAGGAATTATTAACCCTATAAAACGACAAACAATGAAGAAAGTACTTTTAGCACTGGCCGTCATGGTGATGAGCCTTGGTTTCGTATCTTGCAAGAATTCTGGTGCAGATCTCAAGTCTATCGTTGAGAAAGCTAAGACAGAGGGAAGCAAGTGGACCGTAGACGAGTGGAAGACCGCTTTTAAGGATGCTGTGATGGCTGTTAAGCCCGCATACGAGAAGATGGCAAGCGTAGCCAAGAAGGCTGAAGGCATCACCGATGCCAGCGAACTGGCTAAGGTTATGGAAGAGATGCAGCAGGTTCAGAAGGACAACGCCGATGTTGATAAGCTGATGAAGGAGTTTGAGGAGATTGCCAAGGCCACTGAGAACGGAAAGGCAGTAGCTGATGACGAGGAGTTTGGTAAACAAGTAATGAAAGAAGCCGGACTGGAAAGTCTGATTTAAAATACAACCTTTGTTTTTATCCTTAATTCTATACCAGAAGAGGTCGCCCCGTCAGGGCGGCCTCTTTATTTTGTGTCACTTGTAACGCTCTGTGAACAAAACCTATTCTACCTTCACGTGCATCCCCTCATCTGAGAGTATGGTATTTGGAAACACCTCCTGTGCCTGCGCCAACAAAACCTTCTCATCGGGGTATCGCGCGCTGTAGTGGCCCAGCATCAGTTGTCCCACTCCGGCATCGCGTGCCACCATAGCAGCCTCACGTGCCGTGGAATGACAGTATTTCTCAGCGTTTGCCCTCTGGTCATCACCGTATGTGCTCTCATGATACAGCAAGTTTACGCCCTTCAACTGCTCGTGAAGCGTAGGAATGTAGCGTGTGTCGGAACAATAGGCGTAAGCCCTCGGGCAGTCGGCAGGAGTGACAAGTCGGGCATGTGGCACCACCGTACCGTCGTCCGTCACCCAGTCTGCGCCAGCCTTGATATTGTTTATCTGACAGACTGGAATATGATAGAAATCTATCATGTCGCGCCTTATGTGTGGCAGACCCTCCTTCTCTCTAAACAGGAATCCCGCACAAGGCACCCTGTGCTGCAGTGGTATGGTAGTGACGGTGAGCGAACGGTCTTCGTATATCACAGTGGGCTGCGTGGTGTCCACGGCATGAAACACCACCTCAAACTCCAGTCCGTAGCAGAACATGTCCATCTGCTTCCTTAGTATTTTCTCCAATGTTGCCGGAGCATATACATGCAGGTCCCGCTGGCGCCCAAGCAGTCCGAATGTGCTGATGAGTCCGATGAGTCCGAAGAAGTGGTCGCCATGCAGATGCGAGATAAATACTGCCTGTATGCTGCACATGGCCAGTCTCGACCTGCGCAACTGTATCTGAGTACCCTCGGCGCAGTCCACTAGAAACAGTTTACCCCTCACCTCCACCACCTGTGCCGAAGCCATGTGTCGCGGAGTGGGAGTGGCACTGCCACATCCCAGGACATGCACTACGAAAGGTTCCATAGTTTACACCTGCCTTTTGAATGCGTAGATGACGGTATCGTTTTCCAGATACAGCGAGTCGGGTCCGAGGTCAAGCACTTCAAACGTGTCGGCAGAAAGCACCAGTCGTCCGTTCACGATTTTCCAGTCAGTATACGGTCTAGACTCGGCAGTGACGTGGGATTCCACCACCCCACCCTCTTTGATGTCGAAGTTCCTGTCGATGGAGGTCCACTTGCCAAGTAGCGTGGTCAGGTTTATAACCTTCTTTGCCACAGCGCCATCTTCATTCTCCTGTGCTATGACAGCCAGTTTATCACCGAGAAAGATACCGCCCTTCACGTCCGTCTGCTGGTCGTTGGCATCGACGAGAGAATAGAAGAGGGTGTCACCCTTGTCATTGACTATGGCAAGGGAGTGCATTGCAGCATCCACGCACTTGCCATAGACGGTACTGTCACTGCTCACCTGCTCGGGTTGCATCGAGAGTACCGGCCGGTCGTTATCTTGTTTTTTCTTGCACGCACCGAGGGCCACCAGGGTCACCAAGGTCATGACAAATAGTTTTGTTCTCATGTTATTACGGTTTAATGTGTATCGGTTTCCATTTGTTTGGCCTCGTTCCACAGTTGATCCATCTCTTCAAGAGTCATATCCGTAAGTGGTTTCCCCTGCTTGATAGAGTGGTCTTCTATGTAGTTGAACCTATTGATGAATTTGCGATTTGTCTGTTCGAGAGCATTGTCGGGGTTAAGGTGATAGAGTCGTGCTGCATTGATGACGGAGAATAGGAAGTCGCCCAACTCATGTTCCGAGCGTTGCTCATCCCCCTTGTCCAATTCGGCACGCAGTTCATCTAGTTCCTCCTTCACCTTGTCCCACACCTGCTCACGCTGTGCCCAGTCGAAACCCACGTGACGAGCCTTGTCCTGAATGCGGTAAGCCTTGATGAGAGCCGGAAGCGATGAGGGCACACCGCTGAGCACCCGCTTCTTTCCTTTCTTCTCCTTGAGCTTTATCTGCTCCCAGTTGTCTAACACCTCCTTCTCTGTTTCGGCATGCACCTGCCCGTAGATATGGGGATGCCGGAAGATGAGTTTGTCGGCTTCTCTCTGACACACGTCGGCCAGGTCGAAACTATCCTTCTCTGCCCCCATGAGGGCATAGAAGCATACGTGCATCAGCACATCTCCAAGTTCCTCGCAGATATTGTCCTGGTCATCATGTATGAGAGCCTCTGCCAGTTCGAATGTCTCCTCAATAGTATTTGGACGCAGACTCTCATTGGTCTGTTTCTTATCCCACGGACATTCCTTTCTCAGTCGCTCTAGTACATCGAGCAGACGTCCGAATGCCGCCATTTGTTCTTCTCTGCTATGCATAATCATCGTTTACGATGGCAAAATTACTGCAAGTTGAGAGAAATACAAAACAAACAACGAAGTTTTTGTTTTTATTTCCGAGACGCAGCGTAATTTATCTAAAATT
>OMSQ01000065.1 GCA_900313805.1 uncultured Prevotella sp.
GGAACTGGCCACCACCACTCCCAACTGTAAGTACACGCTGGGTTCGGTGCTCAACCATGTGGCTCTGCACCAGAGCATCATCGGTCTGGAGGCAGAGAAGCAGATGGCCATGGCCGGTGAGTATCCCGACATGGTGATAGCCTGTTTCGGTGGCGGCAGCAACTTCGGCGGCATAGCCTTCCCCTTCATGCGTCATAACCTGAAGGATGGCAAGAAGACCGAGTTCATCGCTGCCGAGCCCAACAGCTGTCCGAAGCTGACCCGCGGTCAGTTCCGCTACGACTTTGGCGACGAGGCCGGCTACACTCCCCTGCTGCCCATGTTCACCCTGGGCCACAACTTCAAGCCTTCAAACATCCATGCAGGCGGTCTGCGCTACCACGGTGCTGGCATGATAGTATCACAGTTGCTGAAAGACGGTCTGATGAGAGCAGTGGACATACCACAGCTGGAGACCTTCGAGGCCGGTATGCTCTTTGCACGTACCGAGGGCATCATACCCGCTCCCGAGAGCACACACGCCATAGCCGCAACCATACGCGAGGCCCTGAAGTGCAAGGAGACAGGCGAAGAGAAAGTGATACTGTTCAACCTCTCCGGTCATGGTCTGATAGACATGCCCAGTTACGACCAGTATATCAACGGCGACCTGGTGAACTACAACGTGACAGACGAGATGATAGCCGAGAACCTGGCTGCACTCGATATTTAATCTATTAGCATATAAATGAAGCGAATAGCTATCCAAGGCATCGTGGGGTCGTTTCACGACATTGCCGCCCATCAGTTTTTCAAGGACGAGCAGATACAGTTGATATGCTGCTCCACCTTTGAGCAGGTGTACGATGCAGTGCGCGAGGACCCCACGGTGATAGCCATGGCAGCCATAGAGAACACCATTGCCGGTTCGCTGTTGCACAATTACGAACTGTTGCGCGACAGCGGCACCACTGTGGTGGGCGAGCATAAGTTGCACATCACCCACTGCATCTGCTGTCTGCCAGAGGATGACTGGAGCACGCTGACCGAGGTGCACTCCCACCCTGTGGCCCTGATGCAGACTCGTCACTATCTGGAGCATCACCCCCAGCTGCGGATGGTGGAGGCAGAAGACACCGCCGGCTCGGCACGTATGATAGCCGAGGAGCAGCGGCACGGCTGGGCAGCCATCTGCCATGCAGAGGCGGCACGCATGTACGGACTAAAGGTATTGGAGGACGGGATAGAGGACAATAAGCACAACTTCACCCGTTTTCTGGTGTGCAGCGCACCACAAAAAGCCGACATGCTCAGGCCGTTGACCGAGTCAAACAAGTCGAGCATTGTCTTCTCGCTGCCTCATGAGGAGGGCAGTCTCTCGGCTGTACTTGCCATACTGTCGTTTTACAAAATCAATCTCACCAAGATACAGTCGCTGCCCATCATTGGCAAAGAGTGGGAATATCTGTTCTATGTGGACGTGGTATTTGAATCCATCACCCGCTACAGGCAGGCGATAGATGCGATAATACCCCTCACCCGTTCGCTGCATATACTGGGTGAATATAGGCAGAACTAGGCTATTCTAGTGAAAATAGGCTATTCTAGGCTATCCTAGGCATTCCTAGGATAGCCTAGAATAGCCTGGATTTTTTAGCGTGGGTTGTTTTCTGCGAAGACGGCCATGCGCTCATCGAGCGGCTGGTACTGATGGTCTTCGATGAAAGAGGTGCAGACACGGAGTCCCTCCTGATGGCTGCCCGTAGTGATGAGACAGATGGCACTCACGCCATAGTACATCAGTTCGTGAGCCAGTTGTCCGCTCGTCATTCCCGGATATCCTATAGTGAAATAGAAGCCGTCGGCGATGGGGCGGTCGAGGTCAGTATCGTACACCACATAGAAGCCGTGGCGGAGGAAGATTTCCTTCAGCCGCCGTGCCCTCTCCCCATACACATGCACTTCGCTGCGGAAGTCGTATTCACCGTCGCATGCAGCCTGCATCATGGCAGCCATGGCCATCTGAGCACTATGACTGGTGCCAGAAGAGAGAGCATAGAGCATGCGTGTAGAGAATACCATGCCGAAAGGCAGTCCTTCATACCGTGCGCTAAGAGCATCGAAATGTCGATGGAAGAGAGCATCACTGATGCAGGTGACACCTATGCGCTCACCCGCATAGCTGAAGGCCTTGCTGCCACTTATGAGCAGCATGTAATTGTCGGTGTACCTTGCCACGGTGGGCTGATAAGGCGGTTGGAAGGGTGTGCCCAGGTCCTGACGGAAGTCCATGGCGAAGTAAGCCAGGTCTTCCATCACCACCACGTCGTACTGTGTGGCCAGTGCGCCTATGTCGGAGAGTTCCTCCTCGGTGAGGCAGATCCATGCGGGGTTGTTGGGGTTGCTATATACGATGGCGCATATATTACCCTGAGAAAGATAGCTCTCGAGTTTCGGACGCAACTTATCTCCACGGTAGTCATACACGTCGAACGTGACGAAAGGCACCCCCTGCACTTGCAGTTGCATCTTCTGCACGGGGAAGCCAGGGTCGATGAAGAGCACTGTGTCCTTGCCCTTCTGGGCCTGCGAGCAGGTGAGGAAGGAGGCGAAAGTGCCCTGCATGCTGCCACATACCGGTATGCACCCCTCGGGGTTGATATCTATGCCGATAAACGCCTTTACGAAGCGTGAGGCCTGCTGTTTGAGAACCGGATTGCCCTGGATATCGGGATAGCTGTGAGCTATGCCGTCGTTGAGAGCCTTGATCTGGGCATCCACTCCCACCTGAGCGGCAGGCAGGCCAGGAATGCCCATCTCCATCTTGATAAACTCCACGCCCGACTCCTTTTCCGCGTATTCGGCGATGGCCTTCACCTCGCGGATAGTAGCCTTGGCGAAATCCTGTATGCCATACTTCTCTATGGCACCGTCGATTAGCGACCTAGAGATAGGAGTGTCCTTCATGACTGTGCTTCTTTACCTATGGCCAGAGCCTTGATGTTTGCCTCGACCACAGCGTCGCCCTTACGTGCGAACACCCGTCGGATAGCGTTCTCCAGTTTCTCGTACTCAATACCCAGAGCCCTCTGAGCGGCGCCCAGCAGTATTACGTTGGCAGAGCGTGGCACCCCATTGTCCTTAGCCAGTTTGTCAATGTCGAACACCACCACGTTCTTCACCTTTTTCAGGTCGTCCATGATGCGTTGCATGTCGGGATAGTTGGGTATATTGACAAAGGGGTTTGAAGCCGTGATTATCCATCCATCGGCGCTGAGGAAAGGCAGATAGCGCAGGGCCTCCATGGGTTCCATGGATATAATCACGTCAGCCTGTCCGTGTGCTATGAGGTCGCTGGCTATGGGTGACGATGATATGCGCAGATTGCTCTGGACATCGCCTCCACGCTGCGACATGCCGTGCACCTCAGCTTGTTTGATATACAGATTTTCGTTCATGGCAGCCTCGCCTATGATAGTAGCGATAGAGAGGATGCCTTGTCCTCCCACTCCGCATAGTATGATATCAGTTTTCATTTCTTTGCCTCCTTAGCTTTTTTTTGTTTCAGGTGTCTTTGCAGGGTCTGCATGCACTCGCGTCGCGGAATGATGACGCTCACTCCGTGGTAGTTTATCTCGTCGCGTATCACTTGTGTTATTTCCGGCATGTTCTTCGGCAGAGGCACTACCACCTTGAGGTGTGCCTCGTCCACTCCCAGACCGCGGCAGATAGCCTCAAACTTGTTTGTGCCTGCGGAGTCCTGTCCTCCCGTCATGGCGGTGGTGAGGTTATCGCTGATGATGACCGTGATGTCGGCATTCTCGTTGACCGCATCGAGCAGTCCCGTCATGCCCGAGTGAGTGAAGGTAGAGTCGCCTATGACAGCCACGGCAGGCCACTGTCCTGCATCGGCAGCGCCCTTGGCCATGGTGATGCTGGCACCCATGTCCACACAGGAGTGTATGGCGCGGTAAGGTGGCAGGAAACCGAGGGTGTAGCAGCCTATATCGCCAAAGACGCGTGGGTTGTCATATTCCCTGAGCACCTCGTTGAGAGCGGCATACACGTCGCGGTGACCACATCCCTGACAAAGAGCCGGTGGTCTGCCCACCACATCCTCGCAGGCGGCATATCCCTGTTTTACGGGAATGCCAAGCGCCAAGCGCACGGCATCCGGGTTGAGTTCACCTGTTCGTGGCAGTTCTCCTGTCAGTCGGCCGTGTATCTGCACGCCGGTATTGAGAATGCCCCGCACCTGTTCCTCGATAAAGGGCTGTCCCTCCTCTACTATGAGCAGCGTGTGGCACATGTCGGCCAGTGTGCGTACCATCTTCTTCGGCAGCGGGTAGCGGCTCACCTTGAGAATGGGGAACTGGCAGCCTTCTGGGAAGCACTCGCACACATAGTTGTATGCTATGCCCGAAGCAATTATGCCCAGCGTATGGTCGGTGCCCTCGATGAGTGCATTATATGCAGAAGCGGCAGCCTCCTCCTCGAGTTGTGCCTGCTGTGCCGTCACATGGTCGTTGCGTCGACGAGCATTTGCGGGCAGCAGCACCCAGTTGGCAGCCACGGCGTTATAGTTGAGTTCATTCATTGGTCTGGCCTCATCCTTGAGTTGCACGACGGCTCTGGAGTGTGCCATACGAGTGGTGACTCTCATGAGCACCGGCAGGCACACGCGCTCGGAGTAGTCGAAGGCCTCTGCCATCATGTCGTAAGCCTCTTGTTGTGATGAGGGTTCGAAGGTAGGCACCATGGCGAACTTGCCATAGAAGCGGCTGTCCTGTTCGTCTTGTGAGGAGTGCATGGAGGGGTCGTCGGCTGCAAGCACCACGATACCTCCGTTGGTTCCCGTCATGCCAGAATTGACGAAGGGGTCTGCACACACGTTCATGCCCACGTGCTTCATGCACACCAGAGCCCTCTTGCCCATGAACGACATGCCGAGAGCGGCCTCCATAGCTGTTTTCTCGTTAGTACACCACTTCCGGTGCACATTCCTTTCGATGGCGAGAGGAGACCCCTGGATATACTCCGTGATTTCAGTAGAGGGAGTGCCCGGGTAGGCATAGACGCCACTTATGCCGGCATCAAGAGCACCCTGTGCTATCGCCTCATCGCCTAAGAGCAGTTTTTTCTTCATTGTAGGATAATTTATGAAAATTTGTTTATTATTTCGTTGCTATTTCTTCGCCTTCAGTTGTTCGCAGAAGAACTGTGTTATCTGTGTGAACAGATGTTTGCGAGTATTACCTCCGTAGATGCTGTGGTTGCGGTTGGTATAGATGAGTTGTCGGAAGTCCTTTCCCTGTTGCACCAGAGCCTCAGCATACTCGAACGTGTTCTGCGGGTGCACATTATCGTCTGCCAGTCCGTGACAGAGGAGCAGTGCTCCATGCAGGTCCTTTGCCCTGCCTATTGGACTCACGTCATATCCGGCTGCGTTTTCCTGTGGTGTGCGCATGAATCGTTCGGTGTAGATGGAATCGTAGAAGCGCCAGTCAGTGGGAGGTGCCACTGCCACACCTGCGCGGAACACCGGTCGCCCTTCGCTCATGCTCATGAGAGTGCAGAAGCCTCCAAACGACCATCCCCAGATGCCTATGCGGTCAGCATCCACGTATGGCAGCGAGCCAAGATAGAGTGCCGTCTCCACCTGGTCGCGGGACTCGAGTTCGCCCATGCGCAGATATATCATTTTCTCGAAGTCGGCTCCTCGTCCGCCCGTGCCCCGTCCGTCGACGCAGGCCACGATGAATCCCTGCTGAGTGAGATACTGGTCGAAGAGTCCGCCTCGTCCCATGCTGCCTATCGCCCAGGAGTCGACTACCTGCTGACTGCCCGGTCCGCTATACTGATACAGGATGACGGGATATTTCTTGTCTTTCTGGAAATCGGTGGGTTTCACCATCCATCCGTTAAGCGTGACCCCTTCGGAAGTGGTGAAGGAGAAGAATTCCTTGGTGGGCAGATTTGCTTTCTCAATCTTCTCAGCGAGCGATTTGTTGTCGATGACCACGTGTTGAGACCTGCCGTCGGCTCTGCATATTTCATAGATATATGGGTGATTGGCATCACTCCAGGTGTGTATGAAGCAAGAGAAGTTCTTGCTCCAGATGGCGGAGTGTGTGCCCCCCTTCTGTGTAGAGTTTATGATATTTGTTCGTTTAAGAGTAGAGGCATAGAGTTCGCGCTGCATAGGTGATATGCCAGCAGCTTGATAGTAGGCAGTACCTGTTTTCTCGTCATATCCGTACACCTCGCTCACGCCGTACTTAGCATCGGAGAGTTTGCCGAGGAGTTTACCGTTGAGGTCATAGAGATAGAGTTGCATTGTGCCCTCACGGTCGGATGCCATCAATATATGGCCGTCGGTTATCTGAGTCATCTCCATAGCCTCCTCCTTGATGTACTTGTCAGCCTCTTCGCTAATCAAGAGGGTGCATTTGCCTGTATTGACATCGGCAGACAAGATATCCCATCTGTTCTGATGGCGGTTCATGCGGTATATGAGCACATATTTTGCAGAGGAAGTGGCGAGTATACGTGGCAGGTAGTCGTCATCGGCCAGGGAGAGGTCGAACTTCTGTTTCTGCATAGTGGTGAGGTTGCATGTCCATGCAGTGACAGTAGAGTTCTGTTCACCTGCCTTTGGGTACTTGTAACTGTATTCACCAGGGTAGAGTACGTACTCTTCGCGCTTGGGGTTGAGGCCTCCGAACATCTGCAGCGAATAGGTCTTTACAGCACTTTCGTCATATCTGATCCATGTGAGGTGGTTGCCGTCGTGGCTGAAAGCGAATGCGCGGTTGAATCCGAATTCCTCTTCGTTCACCCAGTCGGGTATGCCGTTGATTATCTCGTTGTATTTCCCGTCGTCAGTCACCTGTTTTGTCTGTGGTTGTGGAGAGAGGGAGGTAACATATAGGTTGCCAGCCGAGACGAAGGCTATGCGCTGTGCATCGTGCGACCATAGTGGCACCTGTTCATAGTCGAGGTCAGAGAGTCGGAAGTGCTGTTTCGTCTTCAGGTCATACACATAGTGCACGGCCTGGTATGAGCGGCGGTACACCCGTTTTGTGGCCGTTCGTATTATCATCTTGCTCTCGTCGGGACTGAGTTGGTAGTCGTCAATTTCATCTACACCGAGTTCTGCTGCCGTCACCACCGGCCCCTCGCAATTATTGTCTTTCAGACTGTATCGGTCGATGCTTGTGCTGCTGTCAGAGAGTCGGGTATAGTGCTGCCCGTCGGCCATCATGGTGACCGACTGCATATATTCCGGTGCAAATGCGGCACCCGTCACGTCGTCAACGGTAAGTGCAGTGTTTTCAGCGTTGGTTTGTTGTTGAGGTGTGGCAGCAGTTTGTACATCGGCCTGCTGTGCCATGGCGAGGTTTGTAGCAGCCATGATTGTCAGTATAGCGAAAAGTTTATTTCTCATTTCCTACCATTTATAGTATCTTGCAAAGATACGATTAAGTGAGAGAAATACAAAATGAAAGACGAAGTTTTTCATTTTTATTTCCGAGCGTGAGTAACTTCAGCGAAGCTAAAGTCGA
>OMSQ01000167.1 GCA_900313805.1 uncultured Prevotella sp.
AGCTCAAGGCCTACATTACAGGTTGTTGCGCTCTATGTCCTTGAAATAGCGGTAAGTGCCTACCTTGAGTTCATCGGTGGCAGCATCGTCGCAAACTATGATGCCGTGCTGGTGCATCTGCAGGGCGCTGATGGTCCACATCTGACATACGCCACCCTCTACAGCAGCCTGCAGGGCACGTGCTTTGTGGTGTCCGTTGACGAGTATCATCACCTCCTTGGCGTCCATCACTGTACCCACGCCCACGGTGAGTGCATGGCGTGGCACCTTGTTCACGTCGCCCTCGAAGAAGCGGGAGTTGGCTATGATAGTGTCGGTAGTCAGAGTCTTCACTCGTGTGCGACTGGTGAGCGATGAGCCGGGCTCATTGAAAGCGATGTGTCCGTCGGGACCTATGCCTCCCAGGAACAGGTCTACGCCACCTACCTCGGCTATCATCTCCTCGTAGTGGCGGCACTCAGCCTCCAGGTCGGGTGCATTGCCATTGAGAATATGTATGTTCTCTTTGGGACAGTCTATATGGTCGAAGAGGTTGCGGGCCATGAAGGAGTGGTAACTCTCGGGATGTTCTTCGGGCAGGTTCACATATTCATCCATGTTGAATGTGAGCACGTTCTTGAACGACACACGTCCTTCCTGGTATGCCTTGACCAGGCATGCATACATACCTTCGGGTGATGAACCAGTGGGCAGGCCCAGCACGAAGGGCTTCTCAGCAGTAGGCTGAGCTTCGTTGATGCGACGGATGACATGTTCGGCTGCCCAGCGCGACATGTTCTGATAGTCGGGTTGAATGATAAGTCTCATACTTTTCTTTATTTTAATGATTTTTCCGTTTTTAACGTGCAAAAGTAAGTATAATTCAGAAAAGGACAAACAAAAATCTATTTTTTTTGCTTTTTAATTACTTTTTGTATTTTCCCATTTTGCATTCTGATATGGTTTAGGGTCTAACAAAAAAGTCCCTTTCTTTAAAGGACGAATTATGAGTTTTATTTTCAGTTTTTGATTTTTCGTTCAAAAGTATTATATTTGCAGCGTAATCACCTATGCTCGGGTGCACACCATTACCCCACATCGGAATAATTTAACACATAATACCATGACGAATATGCTACACATCAAAGACGAGGCCAAGCGCTGCCTGCTGTGCGAGGATGCCCCATGCACCAAAGCGTGTGAATCAGGTGACCCAGCACGTGCCATACGTGCCATTCGGTTTGACAATGCCAAAGATGTGTGGCTGTGGACGGAGGGATGCAGTGATGCTGACCTGGACCGTGCCGAACAGGCGTGTATCCACTATGACCGGCCGATACGTATACGTGAACTGCTATCTTGTGCTTGCAGCAGTGTTGCTACCGACTCACAAAGAACAAGAAACCAGTCACTACCATCGCTTGCCATCAGATTCTGCGGCATGAGCTGCGAGAACCCCTTCTTCCTCGCTTCATCGGCTATATGTACCAACTACGAGATGGTGGCACGGGCGTTCGACATGGGATGGGCAGGAGTTTTCTACAAGACCATCTGCAAACAGGAAATACGCGAGGTCTCGCCACGCTTTGATGCAGTGAAAGACGGCACATCCTTTGCAGGTTTCCGCAATATGGAACAGTTGTCTGAAAATCACTACGAGGTGGACTTCGACATCCTGCACAGGCTGAAGCGCGACTATCCCACGAAGATTGTTGTGGCCTCTATTATGGGAGAGTTCGAGGAGGAATGGATAGAACTGTCAAAACTGGCGGAAAAGGCAGGATGCGATGCCGTGGAACTGAATTTCTCGTGTCCGCAGATGCGTCTGGCCGGTATGGGCAGTGACATAGGTCAGGACGCGGAACTTGTAAACTTCTACACGTCTTACGTGAAGCGCAGTGTCAAGATACCAGTAATAACGAAGATGACTCCCAACATCACGCACATCACCCGTCCGGCCATGGGTGCCTATTTTGGCGGAGCTGATGCCATCTCTGCCATCAACACGATAAAGAGTGTCACGATGTCGGGAGGAGCAGAAGTCAACGGCAAGCAGACAATCTCTGGTTACAGCGGGCGTGCCGTTAAGCCGATTGCCCTTCGCTACATACTCGAGATGGCGGTGGACCCAGTGATTAACGGTTCGCACGGCAAGCCTGTGGAGTTAAGCGGAATCGGTGGTATCGAGACATGGCGCGACGCGTTGGAGTTCATCCAAGTGGGCTGCCATAATGTGCAGATATGCACCGCTGTGATGGAGTACGGCTACCGCATCATCGACGACCTGATATTGGGTCTGCAGACCTATATGGCTGAGAGGAATATTGACAATCTGGAAAAACTCGTTGGTGAACGACTGCCCAGTTTCGTGCTACCGTCAGGCCTCGACCGCGACACTATGGTTTATCCGAAAATAGACCGTGTGAAATGCATAGGTTGCGGTCGCTGTTTCCGTTCCTGTCAGGACGGAGGCCATCAGGCCATCACTTTCGACAAGGATGCCCGCCAACCCCGCATTGTCGGTACGAAGTGCGTAGGCTGCCATCTATGCCGCTTAGTGTGTCCGGTGGGCGCCATCGGCATTACCAAACGAATAAACAAGGGGAAGTAGACACTGTGGTCTTCCGCCATGGAAGATTGACATAGGACAAGAAGAAGTACATTTAGTAAATATTTATGCGTTAATTACAATTAAAATAGATAAAAACACATTAATTTTGCACCAAAATTCGAAACACCCTATTTTTGTTTTACTATCATGAAGAGAATAATTGTTGCAAGCACGATGCTGCTGACATGCCTGCTGAGCTATGCAGGTGGACTGATGACAAACACCAATTTTCACATTGCCTTTGCACGCATGATGGCTCGCGGTGCCAGCAGTGAGGTAGACGCCGTATATCACAACCCTGCCGGACTGGTGTGGGGTCACGAGGGCTGGCAGCTCTCGTTCAACAGCCAGACAGCTATACAGGACAGAGACATCGATGTGTTTATGCCTGCTACTCGCGATGCCGGTGGTGGCACGATGGTGCCCAACTGCTTTTTTAACGGCGGTGCCGACTACAAGGCCAACTTTGAAGGACAGGCTGTGGCACCTGTAGTACCTGCCATCTTTGCAACATATCACAAGGACAACTGGGCCGTAGGTGCCATGCTGGGTGTGACCGGCGGTGGCGGCAAGGCCACATTCAGCGATGGTCTGCCCATGTTTAACGTGCCCATTAACCAGCTGCTGTGTTACCGCACGGGCGGTGCGCTGACTCCCGACAAATATGATCTCGACTCTCATCTGAAGGGAAGGCAGTTTGTATACAGCGGACAGGTGAACTTCAACTACCGCATCCTTCCCTGGCTGTCGGCCAGTGCCGGTCTGCGTGTGAGCTACTTTGACGCTTCTTATCGCGGCCACGTGGTGGCATCACTGGATCCGGCTGTGGCAGCTGCCATGGGCTTGCCTGCAGAACTGGTTAACGTGCAACTCGACTGCAAGCAGCACGCATGGGGTGTGAACCCCATCGTGGGTATTGACATTCACACAGGAAAACTCACCCTGGCTGCCAAGTATGAGTTCCGCACTAAGTTCAACGTGCCCAACGACACCAAAGAGCTGTCTGCCACTGTGGTGGGCATGACTCCAGAAGAGATAAACGGACTTCTTGGCGCTCGTCTGGCAAACTTTGCCGACGGAGTGAAGACCCGCAACGACATGCCTGCCATGCTCGCTATAGCTGCCGGATATGAGTTCACTCCCAAACTGCGTGCCACTGTAGAGTATCACTTCTTCGACGACCTGCATGCCAAGATGGTGGGCGACAAGCAGAAGGCACTGCGCCACGGCACATACGAATTGCTGGCAGGTGCGGAGTATGACATCAACGACAAGTTCACCGTAAGTGCCGGTGCACAGCGTACCGACTATGGACTCTCTGACGGTTTCCAGCAGGAGACACACTTCTCTTGCGACAGTTACTCAATAGGTCTGGGTGCAGCCGTCAACCTCAACGAGAACCTGCGACTGAACCTAGGCTATTTCTGGACCACATACGAGGACTACAAGCAGGATGGTATAGAGACCGTACAGGGAAAGCCCGAGATGGGCGTTCGCACCAACACCTATTCACGCAGCAACAATGTTATTGGCGTAGGTATCGACTACAAGTTCTAACCCCTACCCCATTTCGAACATACCACGAGCGCACTCTCAGTTTTGGGAGTGCGCTCATGTTTTTTCGACATTCTTTATGGGTTAGAGGTGAAAGCCAATTATTTTCCGCAAAAAGCAAAAAAATCTGATTAAAATGAGTACTTTTGTGCCTTGATTTACGACGGATATGTAATTGGGCTATGAAGATTATAGACGACAATTTAATGGACAGTTTGGCAGAAGAAGCCAAGAAGTCGCCGAGGCTGAGGATGAACTACAACTTCCATCAGAGTCTGCAGGACAAGTGCCATCGTTTCCTCAATGCCTTGGAACCAGGCACTGTCATCCCTGTGCATCACCATCCTGACAAGGACGAGACCTTTGTGATACTGAGGGGGAAAGTACGGGTGACGACCTATAACGACCAGGGCGAAGTAGTGGAATCGTGTGTCATCAGTCAGGATAGTGGCAGGTATGGCGTAGATATCCCCAAGAACGTCTGGCATGGAGTAGAATGTCTGGAACCGAGCGTTTTGCTGGAATGTAAAGCTGGTCCATTCGTTGAGCATGAAGTGGACGGCATTCTGGAAATAAAGTCCACATAACCGGCGTGGTCATGGGGCGAGAGTGATTATGTCATCACACACTTGTTCCAGGAAGTTTTTGCCGGGACAGATGTACACCTCAATGCGGCGGTTCTTTGTTCTGCCCTCTGCGTTGTCGTTAGTGGCCACAGGCTGCTCATCGCCACAACCGTATGCAGCAAGTATGCGTCCCCGCGCCACGCCCATGCCGACAAGTCTTGTTGCCACGGCCTCCGCACGCCCCTGTGTAAGCGTAGCCACATTCATTATTTTCGACCGTTCGCTATGACAGTTAATGGTGATAACCATGAGCTTTTCCTTCCGGAGCAGTTCCGCTATGGGACGCAGCAGATTATCTGCTCCCTGAGACAGCTGACCCTTGGTTGCTGGAAACAGCAGGTCAGTACATATAGTCACACGGGCTATCGTCATATCACGCCGGTCGACAAGTTCCTCCAAATATAGTCCTTTCACCGTCTGTAACGGTTTGATTACATTCCTAATCATGTAATGCTTGACTATCGCCCGATGTTTATAGTCATTGAGAGGAATCACAGGTTTGTCACCCATGAGCTGATCATACTTTTCCATACTGGAACGATTATTCTGATGCATTAAAATCGCACCAACGGAGTGCGGATCGCTGACAGCTGATGACTGGTTGCTGGTTTTGCAACCAGCGATGATGACTGAAGTGATAAATATTATTAGCAGTTTTTTCATTGGAATCATCTTATGTATGATTTGAGCGCAAATTTAGTGTTTTTTTAGCAAGAGAGCAAAACAAAGCTCTGTTTTTCATCGTTGGAAAAGACTAAAGAAAATTAAAACTTTGCTGTTGCTGTGGGTATATCGCGAAATATATGTAACTTTGCAGGATAATTGTGATTATGGAAGAGAAAGCAACAAGAAAGAACCCCTTTTTCGAGCCCTTTGGCACCCCTCACGACACCATGCCCTTCGACCGCATACGCATGGAGGACTATGAGGAGGCATTCATGGAGGGCATACGCCGCGACAAGGAATACCTGGAGAAGCTGGTGACCAACAGCGAGCGTCCGACATTCGATAACACCATACTCGGCGAGGAGGACCCCGAAGGATACTATGACCTGCTGGAACGCGTATCGACCGTATTCTTCAATCTGCTCAGTGCCGAGACCAACGACGAGATGGACGAGCTGGCACAGAAGATGCAGCCCATCCTGACTCAGCATGCCAACGACATGCGTCTGGACAGCCGGCTCTTTGAGCGCGTGCGCAAGGTGCACCTGCACCACCGCCGTCTGACCGACGAAGAGAAGAAACTGCTGGACGACGAATATCTGGGCATGACACGCACAGGAGCACTCCTTGACGAGGAAGGCAAGCAGAGACTGCGCCAACTCTCCGAAGAGGCCGGCATGCTCACGCTGCAATTCTCGCAAAACCTGCTAAAGGAACGCAAGGCATGGGAACTGCACCTGACGGATGAGGCCGATCTGGACGGTCTGCCCGAGACGGCTCGTGAGTCAGCACGGCACACCGCTGAGGAACGGGGCAAGGAAGGCTGGGTGTTCACCCTTGACGCTCCGAGCATGAGCCCCTTCATGCAGCACTCCACCCGCCGTGAACTGCGCCAGAAGATGTACATGGCATACAACACCCTGTGCATGGGTGAGGGCGAGACATCGAACATGCAGATATGCAAAAGACTGGTCAACCTGCGCAGAGAACTGGCACAGTTGCTGGGTTACCGCACATACGCCGACTATGTGCTCAAGGAGCGCATGGCCAGCAACTCGCGCAATGTGTACAAGTTGCTCAACGACCTGACCACAGCATACCGTCCGACAGCCGTCAAGGAACGGGAAGCACTGAAACGCTACGTGCAGCGAAAGGAGGGAAAGGATTTCGTGCTTCAACCGTGGGACAAGAGTTTCTACAGCCATAAGCTTCAGCTGGAGCGATATGAGATAGACAGCGAGATGCTCAGGCCGTATTTTGAACTCAGCCGCGTGATAGAGGGAGTGTTTGGCCTAGCCACACGACTGTATGGCATCACCTTCGTGGAGAACAAGGACATACCCGTGTATCACCCCGACGTGAAGGCATACGAGGTGATGGACCATGACGGCAGTTACCTGGCAGTACTATATGCCGACTTCCACCCACGCGACGGCAAGCAGGGCGGAGCATGGATGACAGAATATCAGGGTCAGTGGATAGACCGCAAGGGCAAGAACGTGCGCCCCCACGTGAGCGTGGTGATGAACGTGACGAAACCCACGGCCGACAAGCCTGCACTGCTCACACTGGGCGAGGTGGAGACCTTCCTGCATGAGTTTGGCCATGCCCTGCACGGCATCTTCGCCAACACACGGTTTGAGAGTCTCTCGGGCACCAACGTATGGTGGGATTTCGTGGAACTGCCTTCACAGTTCATGGAGAACTATGCCGTGGAGAAGGCCTTTCTCCGAACCTTCGCCTTCCATCATGAGACGGGCGAGCCCCTGCCCGACGAGTATATCGAGCGCATAGTGAAGAGTCGCAATTTCATGGCAGCCACAGCCTGTCTGAGACAAGTGAGTTTCGGTCTGCTCGACATGGCGTACTACACGCTGAGCGAGCCCTTCGACGCCGACATCCCCACCTTTGAGCGTGAGGCATGGAGCAAGGCCATAATAGGCAAGCAGCTCACCGGCACATGCATGACCGTGCAGTTCTCGCATATCATGGCAGGCGGATATGCAGCCGGCTACTACAGTTACAAATGGGCAGAGGTGCTCGATGCCGATGCCTTCAGCGTGTTCAAGCACCACGGCATCTTCGACCGTGCCACGGCACAGCGATTCCGCGACTGCATACTCTCTCGCGGAGGCACAGAGCATCCCATGACACTCTACCGCCGTTTCCGCGGCGGCGACCCCACCATAGATGCCCTGCTACGCCGTACCGGACTGAGGGTGAGTAGAAAGAAAAAGAAATAATATGAACGACAATAAAGACAAGCAACTACTACTGGACCACCGCTATCTGCGGATGGCCAGGATATGGGCGGAAAACAGCTACTGCCAACGCCGTCAGGTGGGTGCTTTGGTGGTGAAAGACAAGAGGATAATCAGTGACGGATACAATGGCACCCCCTCTGGCTTCGAGAATATTTGCGAAGACGAGACAGGCACCACCAAGCCATACGTGCTGCACGCTGAGGCCAATGCCATAACCAAACTGGCACGGAGTCACAACAACAGCGAAGGCAGCACCCTGTATGTCACCGCATCGCCTTGCATAGAGTGTGCCAAACTCATCATACAGGCGGGCATACGTCGCGTAGTGTATGGAGAGAAGTATCGTTTGGACGATGGTCTTCGTCTGCTCGAACGCGCCAATATAGAAGTGGTATATCTCAATCCTGAAAACAATGAACCATAAGACATACAGAAGATTCATGCCAATGCTCATGGCCATTTGTGTGGTACTGGGCATTGTGATAGGGACATTCTACGCCAATCATTTCTCTGGCAACAGGCTGAACATCATCAACAGTGGCAGCAACAGGTTGAACAACCTGCTGCGTATCATTGACGACCAATACGTGGACACTGTGAACATCGACGACCTGGTGGAAAAGGCCATGCCAGAGATACTGGCCGAACTGGACCCCCACTCGGTCTACATCAGTGCCAAGGACGTGCAGATGGCCACCGATGAGTTGTCTGGCTCCTTCTCAGGAGTAGGCATTGAGTTTGTGATACGTCAGGACACCATACAAGTTCAGAACGTGATAGCCGACGGACCAGCGGAGCATGCAGGCATTTTGGCCGGAGACAAAATCGTGAGCATAGACGGAAAGAGTTTCGTGGGCAAGGAGGTGACCAACGAGGAGGCCATGCATAGGCTTAAGGGCAAACGCGGCACCAAGGTGGAGATAGGCGTTCGACGCTTTGGACAGAAAGACGAGAAACGCTTCACCGTGACTCGCGATGACATCATCACCCACAGTGTGAGTGCTGTATTCATGCTCGAC
>OMSQ01000019.1 GCA_900313805.1 uncultured Prevotella sp.
ATCCCCGTCTTCGCACAGTTCGTCGCCAACCCCTGTTCACAGAAGGCCTATCTAGTCTTCGGACTGACATTGCAACCATAGAAAGGTACGATTAAGTGAGCGGAATGCAAAAAGAAAGATGAAGTTTTTCTTTTTCATTCCCGAGCGGAAGTACTTTCGCGGAGCAGAGGTACGATTAAGTGAGCGGAATGAAAAAGAAATCGGAATTGTTTGCATAATATCATTCAAACGAATATCTTTGTGCTGTCAAAAATAGGTGTTGAATTTATGAAGAAAACAGTTTTATTATGAGAATAACAACGCTTAATCTTATCATATGTTTTAGCTTACTTTTAGGGAAAAACAGCTTTGTTTATTCACAAGAAGTATTTGATGAATCTACTATTTACGAACGTATGTACCGTCTGTTGGCCCAACCAGGTGAAGAACAAAATGGTCAATGTGATATATACGGTGCGGACCAAAACACCACTGATTTTATTCGTTGCCTTTTTTTGTTGAATGACATTACATCGGACAATGCGGTTTGTGGCTGGGACGATGTGGGCATATATGAACTTATTACCAACACATGGGATACTTCTACACCTCAGCTGAAAGGCATCTTCCTTAGACTTGCCTTCGGCATCTACACCTGCAATTTTTATTTGGAGAATGCTCCAGTTTCTCAAGTCCAACGCAGGGCAGAGGCTCGTTTCTTACGTGCATTGTGCTATTATTACATGCTCGACTTATTTGGAAATGTTCCAATATCTACTTCTACCACATCTTCATTACTTGATAGGGATAGTTTCTCTCATTACATGGGTAATGCCCAAAGGGAAGTATTGCCCCAGAATTCTCGTGAGGATGTTTTCAACTTTGTAGAGAACGAATTATTGGCATGTGCAGAAGATATGGTGGCGCCTACGACTGCTACATACGGTCGTGCTGACCGCTCGGCCGCATGGTTTTTGCTCGCACGCCTGTATTTGAACGCAGAGGTGTACACGGGAACAGCCAAGTGGCAAAAAGCATGGGAGTATGCACAAAAAGTAATAGACACCAACGCTTACAATATTTGGATATACTATCCATATCTATTTATGGGAGATAATGACACTAATGGGTCACAGCGTGAGGTGATAATGCCTATTGTACAAAGTCCTAACTCTGGTTCTTGGGGCGGAACCACTTTCCTTATTGCTGCTTGTTACGACAGCAGTATGGGTAACGGACTAAATCAAAAGTGGTCCGGAATCAGGGCAAGGAAAAGTTTGGTAAATAAGTTCACAAAATATGACAAACGCTCACTGTTCTATTCTTTTGGTCATAGTTTGGGAATATCTCATCTCAATAGTTTCCATGAAGGTTATGGAGTGACAAAGTGGACAAATGTGAGAGTTAAACCGCCCCAGCCCACAAGTGCACAATTTGCCGATACAGATTTTCCTTTGTTTCGTTCTGCCGAGATGCTGCTCACTGCTGCGGAAGCTGATGCGCGATTGAATGGCGGGGCCACCACGGCCGCAGGAGCGTCATTTGTTACTCAACTGCGCTTACGGGCCAGTACTACATATACAAAAAATAGTTATACGCTTGACGACTTGTCCGACGAATGGTGCCGCGAATTCTATTTTGAGGGTCAGCGTCGTACCACTCTTATCAGGTTCGGACAATATACGGGTGACAACTATCTGTGGGATTGGAAAGGAGGTATACAAGAGGGAAAAGCTATCGGACATTATCGTGCACTCTTCCCTCTGCCAGATTTCTTTATGAAGCTCTCATCTGACTATAGGCAGAATTCTGGTTACGATGATATAAACATTACGCCCAAAGATCTAGTAATGAATGTTCCAGCGTATGCCAATGAGGCGGTTGAGTTAAAAGAGGTTCAGGGACTATGGTTCAGTTGGCGGCGTCCTACAAATATCAGTTCGGAGAGGTTCCTGACCTATGCTCTCCAATTGTCTGCCTCTGCTGACTTCTTAACAAATATTGTGCAGACGAGGGCAGATAATACAGAGAAACTACTTTTTGATGCGTCTACTCTTTACGAGAATATGGGAAGGTGGGGGATCGCTGATGGTGAAACAGCCACTCTCTATGCCCGTGTTTCTTGTCATAATGCGGTGTCTGAACCGATAAGTTTCTCTGTCCGTAGAAGTCAGGTAATGTTAAACCCACATCCATGGTATATTACTGGTAGTCCTATTGGAGACGGAGATTTTGATTTCTTTATAAGCGGTCTGGGAAAGTCGAATGTACCTCTTGGGGTTATTGATGATAATACTTTCCGATTCTCTGGTTATTTCAACACTGATGGTGTGGGCTTCAATTTGTTTGGCTTTTTGGGTAGCTGGGCCCCACATGTCGGATCCACTTGGAATAGTATTGATGATTATTCGTTTGTCGATGGCTTTTCCGGTATGCATTTTAATGAACCTGGTAATTATTCAATCACATTACACTATGACGGAGAAGATAACTATCTCTTCTATTCAAAACTCGATGATGATTTGCCGGTCTATTCCTCCATGAGCATAATAGGAAGTTTTTCTAGCTGGACAGATGTTGACATGACCCAAGTTGAGGGTGTGAAACATTCATGGTACATCACAAAGACATTTACAGAAGATACGGAACTGAAATTCCGTGGCAATCACGAGTGGACGTACAACTGGGGTGCAGAGTCTTTCCCATACGGACAAGGTGTTAAGGACAGCAACAATATCCAAGTGAAAGCAGGTACATATGCCATCTTTTTCAATGACATAACTGGTGACTACCTCTTCTTAGATGCAAACACCGGCGAACTGCCAAAAGGTGAGGATGATTTGGTTGACGACAAGTATTTGAATATGGAATATGCTACAATACAAGTTGAAGATAATGTGACATACAATGCCGATGACACAACTCTGGATGTCCAGATACTTAACACAACCGATCAGAGTGTTCATAATTCTCGTTTGTATTTAGGGAAGTATGAATTAAGTGTGGATGAAAACGGTATGGTCAGCAGAGAGCTATTGTCTGATGCTATCTCACAACTGGCAGATGCTCAGGTGGAATATGACTTTGCTAACAATCTTCGTAAAACCAAGGTTCAGGCTTTCGTGCGCGGATATGTGGACAAAGATGAATTATGCGTATATACAGAGTCTTCACCCTTTACCATTGTTATGACAGAAGATTACAATTTCATTTTTGCCGATGCTTACTATTTGTTGGGTGATATGAATAGTTGGCAAATAAACAATCATAGTTGGCCCTTGACGAAAGAGAGGGAGGGCGTTTATTACATTACTTTCACCCAGCTAGCATATACTAACGTAAATTGGTTTATTGTTATGCCATCAACGACAATAAACTGGGATGGTGACTTCATTCGTCCGTGTGCTAATGGAATAATGGGGATAGGTGAAGGCTCGTTCAAGTTCATACGTGATGGTGAAAATGCATGGTCAATGCCGTTTGACAATACCGATAAGACATATACCTTCGTCCTTGACTTCAGTACTATGAAATATTCTCTGTTTGAAGGTAATATGACAGACATAAATAGTGCTTCCAAGGATATATTATCTACTGGTAGCATCTTCAATCTTCAGGGAATGAAGATGAAGGATATGACACGTTCTAGTATATACATTGTCAACGGACGGAAAGTTATCGTGAAATAATGTTCCCATCAGACTGTATTTTAAACCATTGATACATTGTACTTGAAAAATACAAGCGTTTTGGGCGAAATCTACCTAAAAAGTGGTAGATTTCGCCCAAAATGATGAGTGGTGTATGACCACTTTACTTGACACTCTTATTGCAAAAATGTGCCAGCACATTTTGTATTCTTTTCGGTTTGCACTACCTCTGCTTCGCGAAGGTACTCCAACTCGGCATAAAAAATAAACTCGTTTATTTTGTTCTGCTCTCGTTTTTCCGTACCTCTGCTTCGCGAAGGTACTTCCGTTCGGGAATGAAAACGAAAAACTTCGTCTTTCTTTTTGCATTCCGCTCACTTAATCGTACCTTTGCAGCGATTATGCAACAGAAACTTATCATATACAATACGTTGAGCCGCCGGAAGGAGCTCTTCGTGCCTCTTCATGCCCCACATGTGGGCATGTACGTGTGTGGACCCACAGTATATGGCGACCCGCATCTGGGTCATGCCCGTCCTGCCATCACCTTCGATATCCTCTTCCGCTACCTCAAGCACCTAGGATACAAAGTGCGCTATGTGCGCAATATCACTGACGTGGGACATCTGGAGAACGATGCCGATGAGGGAGACGACAAGATAGCCAAGAAAGCCCGTCTGGAGAGTTTGGAACCCATGGAGGTGGCACAGTACTACACCAACCGCTACCATGAGGCGATGAACCGACTGGGCGTGTTGCCGCCAAGCATCGAGCCACATGCCACAGGACATATCATAGAACAGCAGCAACTGGTGCAGGAGATACTCGACAACGGCTTCGCTTACGTGAGCGAGGGTAGCGTGTATTTCGACATCGAGGCATACAACCGCAAGTATCAGTATGGCATTCTCTCCGGGCGCAACCTGGAGAACGTGATCAATGAGTCGCGACAACTGGACGGCGTGGGCGAGAAGCACAACCAGGCCGACTTCGCACTGTGGAAGAAGGCGCAGCCCGAACATATCATGCGCTGGCCCTCACCCTGGAGCGACGGCTTTCCCGGCTGGCACTGCGAGTGCACAGCCATGGGGCGCAAGTATCTGGGTGAACACTTCGACATACACGGCGGAGGCATGGATCTAGTGTTCCCACACCATGAGTGCGAGATAGCACAGGCCGTGGCCTCGCGCGGCGAACAGATGGTGCGCTACTGGATGCACAACAACATGATAACCATCAACGGTCAGAAGATGGGTAAGTCGCTCGGCAACTTCATCACACTGGAGCAGTTCTTCACCGGCGACCATCCCTCGCTGGAGCAGGCATACTCGCCCATGACCATACGCTTCTTCATCCTCTCGGCACACTACCGCGGCACAGTAGACTTCTCCAACGAAGCCCTGCAGGCCAGTCAGAAGGGACTGGAGCGCCTGTTCAACGCCCTCGCCGACATTGAGCGTATACAGCCCGCTGCCGCTTCTGACGACAACACACACAGCGTGGTGGCCGCTCTCAGGGAGAAATGCTACGACGCCATGAACGACGACCTGCAGACACAAATCGTGATCAGCCACCTCTTCGAGGCATGTAAGGTCGTCAACACCCTCACCGCACACCAGGCCACAATCTCTGCCGATGACCTGAAGGAACTGACCGAGGTGATGCACCTCTTCACATTCGACATCCTGGGTCTGCAGGCAGAGACCTCGGGCAGCAGTGAGCGCGAAGAAGCCTTCGGCAAGGTGGTGGACATGGTGCTCAGTCTCAGGGCAAAGGCCAAGGCCGCCAAGGACTGGGCCACCAGCGACCAGATACGCGATGAGCTGGCTGCTGCCGGATTTGAAGTGAAGGACACGAAAGACGGTGTCACCTGGAAACTAAACAAATAAACATACCTCACATGGAGAGACGTATCAGCCCCTGTCCCAACTGCGGCAAGATGATCTATTCGCATGCCGTGCTCTGTCCATATTGCAAGCGGCGTACAGGTTTCAAACCCGCAGAGCAGTCTGCACCCGCAGCCTCCTCTGCACCGGTTGCCGCTGCCAGTGCTCCTGCAACGAGCAGACCCGCACAGAGCAAAAAGAAAGTGAGTAAGCCCTATTACGGTCAGCAGCACCTGCGCCGTTTCAGCAAGGCTACCATTGTCAAGGGTGCCATCATCGCTGTGCTGGCCCTGGTGGTGCTGGGACTCTTCATAGCCGTGCAGATGCAGAGCCAACGACTGAAGAAACTGTCGTCTGCCATCGACCACAGTTCGCAGGAGGTGATAGACAGCATGGCCAACGAGGTGTCGCAGAGCGGATACGTGATAGCAAAATTCCCCGAGCGTGACCGCCACTGCATGTACTACCTGCTGGGCGGACACCTGTTTGTGTTCGACGCACTCACACGCAACGAGCAGGAACTAAACCTCAGCGCCATGAATCCGCAGGCAGCGGTCAACTACGAGGGTAGCGGCGTGCTGCAGGCCAACATCAGTCCCGACGACCAGTATATCATCATCGTGGCTTCACGTGATGCCGGCAATACAGAGTGCGGACTCTATCAGATGGATGCCAAGACGCAGCAGCTCACAGTGCTCGACCGTGGTAAGGTGACTTACGACAACGGAGAATATACCGTGCAGAGCGGCGGACGTACTGCACGCTATGACAGCAGCGGTACCAAACTGGCCGGACTGACCATAGAGGAGGCTGAGGCCCTGCCGAAACCGGCTGCCAAGGAGGAGAAGAAAAAGGAGGAAAGCACAGAGACCCAGGTGGAAGAGAAGCATGAGTCGGTGACAGAGCAGATGGAACCGAAGATGGATGTGGTGAAACAGCCGTCTGTACCCACCGACATCAAGATTTCGCCCAATATCACCGCTCCCAGCTCTACGGAAAAAACTCAAGAGTAAGTTATGAAAACGCAACTGAAGGCTCTCTTCATATTGGTGGACGTGCTCATCATCATGGTGGCATACGCGCTCAGTCCTACAGAACTCTCTCTGGCTGGCACAGGAGTGAGGAAGCTCAATATCAGTCTTGACAGTCTGATGGTGCCAGCCCCCGACAGTGCACAGGCTGCCACCCTTGCCGTCACCGAGGTGTCGGCGCCCGAGAAGGTGCGCGACAGCAGTCATCAGCGTATCCTCTTCTTCGGCGACTCCATGCTCGAAGGACTTTCGCGAAGGCTCTGCGACTATGTGGCAGCCAACGGACATGAACAGAAGACGGTGCTGTGGTACAGCAGCTCATCGGAGAAATGGGCTACCACTAAGACCCTCGACTACTACATCCGTGAGGTGAAACCCACTTTCATCATCTGCTGTCTGTGTAGCAACGAGCTCTTCGTGCGCGACCTGGACCGACGCGAGAAGTTCATCGCCACCATAGTTAAGAAGATGGGCAACACACCCTTCGTGTGGATCAGTCCACCCAACTGGAAGGAGGATACGGGTATCAATGAACGTATCATAAGACAGGTGGGCAAGGAGAGGTATTTCGACAGCACACACCTCACCCTGGCACGTGGCAGGGACAAGGCCCATCCCACCTTCGATGCCGCTGCCCACTGGTTCGACCTCGTGGCCGAATGGTTGGAAAGCGACCAGACAGCACACCCCATAGTGATGAAAAAACCCACAGAGAAGACAAAATGGACTAATGTCACTCTGATGCAACCCAACGACCCCGGAAAATAATATGGACTTTCAGATATTAGAACCTCTAAAACAGTTTTTTACCACACCGGATAAAGAATGGTCGATAGTATCCATACCATTCATGGTGCTATTTATCGTCTTTTTCTTTTTCTATGTCTTTATCAACAGGAAGCAGCACAAGGCCATGTTGGCATACGTCACTGTCTTCTCGCTGTTCTTCGCATACAAGGCCAATGGCGTGCTCATGCTGCTGCTGCCAGCCACGGTGCTGGTGTCGTGGTGGCTCACACAGCGCATGCGCGAGGCGCAGGGTGGGGCGCGAAAGGCACTGATGTGGCTCACCGTGGTGCTCGATCTGCTGCCACTGCTCTATTTCAAGTACACCAACTTCTTCATAGAGACATTCAATGAGATGACGCGGTCCAACTTCGCACCGCTCTCCATACTGCTGCCCATAGGCATATC
>OMSQ01000168.1 GCA_900313805.1 uncultured Prevotella sp.
CTGTTGCAGATATGTCGGATGATATGGTGTTGGAAGGCCTGTTGCAAGGTGTCGCTGCCTTTGAGGAACCGTTCGAACTGCATTGCCGAGAAGCGGTCGAATTCATCGCTGTCGGCTCCCACGAAGTGTGAGAACACCGAGCGCGGCATGAGCGCATCTTGGTGAGAGAAGCGCTGTATGAGAGCCTCCATATCCTTTAACGGGTCGAATCCCAGCCGGTGCATGCCAGTATCGAGTTTCACGTGAACGGGGAAGTGTGTGATGCCCTCTCGCTCAGCGGCATGAATGAGAGCGTCGAGCAGCCGGAAGCAGTAGACCTCCGGTTCCAGTTCATAGTCGAAGAGAGTCTTGAAAGAGCTCATCTCCGGGTTCATCACCATGATATTGGCAGTGATGCCATGTCTGCGCAGCGTCACCCCCTCGTCAGCCACAGCCACAGCGAGGTAGTCCACCCCCTGGTCTTGCAGAGTCTTGGCTATCTCCACAGCTCCAGCCCCATAGCCATCGGCCTTGATCATACATGTAATTCGCGTGTCGGGTTTGAGCATTGAGCGGTAGTAGTTGAGGTTGTCGACCACGGCATTGAGGTTCACCTCGAGTATTGTCTCATGCACCTTTTGCATGAGTCGTTCTGCTATGCGGTCGAACGAGAACTGCCGGGCACCTTTTATCAGAATCATCTCGTCGTGCAGTGTTGCGAGGATGCCACTTCGCGTAAGTTCCTCAGTATCGTTGAAGAATGCGCAGTGCGGTATAGAGAATTTTGTCCGAGCCGCACTTATCTGCGGTCCCACGCCGATGAGTCGTTCCACCTGTCTGCTTCGTGCCAGTCTGTCCACCTCGGCATAGAGCACGTCGTCCGTCTGGTTGCTTTGCAGGATATCGCTTAGGATAAGTGTGCGTTTCCTGCCAGCAGTGTCGTGTCGTCGTTGCATGAAGTCAAGCGCAATGTCGAGCGAGTGGATATCATTGTTGTACGAGTCGTTGATTATCGTACATCCCTGTATGCCCTCCATCACCTGTAGTCGCATGGCCACCGGTTCCAGTTCTGCCATTTTCTGTACGATAGTTTGTTGTTCTACCCCCAGAGCCATGGCCGTGACCGCTGTGGTTATGGCGTTCATCACCGATGCATCGTCGATAAACGGAATAGTGATGGTGCAGGTCTGCTGTTGGTGGTTTATGGCGATGACAGTCTGAGTGCCCGTCTTCCTCACCTCGCTGATGTAGTATTCAGCCTGTTGGTCGTGCATTGACCATCCCAGTCTTTTCCCTCTGTATTTAGCCCTGTCTATGGCCGCCACTATCTCCTTGTCGTCGGCGGGGAAGACCAGTTGCTTAGTATCGGCGAAGAGTTTCATCTTCTCGTCAGCCTTTTGTGCGAGCGACGTGAAATTCTCCTGATGCGGAGAGCCGAGAGCAGTAAACACGCCGATGGTGGGTTGTATGATGGCTGTGAGCGTGTCCATCTCGCCCGTCATGCTAATGCCTGCCTCAAAGACGGCTATCTCCGTCTGCGGAGTGATGAGCATCACCGAGAGGGGCACCCCTATCTGTGAGTTGTACGAGCGTGGCGAGCGTGTCACCTTTTTCTCTGGTGAGAGCACGTGATACAGCCATTCTTTGACCACCGTTTTACCGTTAGAGCCTGTGATGCCCACGACAGGAATATTGAAAGTCTCGCGGTGTCTTTCAGCCAGTCGTTGCAATGCAGTGAGCACACTTTTCACCCAGAGGAAGCAGGCGTCGGGATAGCGTGTAGACCAGTCGTCAGGCAGTTGGTGTACCACGAAGGCCCTGACGCCCCTACGGTAGAGGTCGTCGATATATCTGTGGCCGTCATTACGCTGCGTAGTGAGCGCGAAGAACAGCGACGATTCTGGGAAGCAGAGCGAGCGGCTGTCGGTGAGCAGCCATTCTATCTGTTCCTGACATTGTCCGTAGCGCTTAGCTCCGATGAGAGCCGAAATCTGGTCAATAGAGTATCGCATTGTTCATTCCTGATACAGGTCTATGTTATATTCGAAGGGGCTGTCGGTATCAGCAAGCAGCGGGTGGTCCTTATCCTTTTCCGAGAGTATGACCTCACCGGGTTTGAGCATCCAGTCGATGCCGAGTTCGGGGGCGTCCCAAGCTATCGCTCCTTCGCTTTCGGGATGATAGAAGTTGTCGCACTTATATTGGAACACAGCCTCGTCGGAGAGTACGCTGAATCCGTGAGCGAAGCCACGAGGTATGAAGAACTGTCGTTTGTTTTCCCCTGTGAGCAGGCAACTAACGTGTTTTCCGTAAGTAGGTGAGCCTTTTCGTATATCCACAGCCACATCGAGCACAGCTCCACTTATCACCCTGACCAGCTTACTCTGTGCGAATGGCCATTTCTGGTAGTGCAGTCCTCTGAGCACCCCTTTCTGCGAGCGGCTCTCATTGTCCTGAATGAAGCGGATGGGTCGCACTTCTCGGTCAAAGTCGCGCTGCGAGTAAGCCTCGAAGAAATATCCCCTGTTATCACTAAAAACCCGTGGTTCGATGATGACCACCCCTTCTATGTCAGTCTTTATTACGTTCATGCTTATATTATTTATTCTGTTTCCAATTTTTGAATATGCTCTGAGGTTCATACTTCGAGCGACTGCAGGTACCAGTCGAATAGTTTCTTCACGCCGTCCTCTATTTCCACGTGATGTGTCCATCCCAGTCGGTGTAGTTTCGTCACGTCTATGAGTTTTCTCGGTGTGCCGTCGGGTTTTGTGCTGTCGAAGCAGAGTTCACCCTCGAACTTCGTGGTTTGTGCCACCAGGGTAGCGAGTTGACGTATAGTCAGTTCTTTTCCCGTTCCCACGTTGATATGGCAGTTGCGTATCTCTCCGAGAGCTGGTATGGCTCCGCCTCGTGCTGTGCTGCTGTTGCGGTCCACGGCTCCAGTTGTCTGTTGTCCGTAGTGCACCGAAGAGTATTTCTCTATGCCGATGATATCAGCGAAG
>OMSQ01000007.1 GCA_900313805.1 uncultured Prevotella sp.
GACGAAGAAGTACCATCTGCGAAGGCGGCAGAGGGGGCCGTGGCAGCCATTGGGGCTGAAGCTGCGGCAGGAGCCTCGGGTGCTGTTTTCTCTACTGCCATACGGCCTTGCGGCATGTCATCAAACTCAATGTCGGCAGCGATGGGGGTGGGTGCGAAATGTGCGAAGTGGCGGTTGATGAAGTCACGCAGGGCATTGTCGGGTGTGAAAAGGAAATAGTCCTTCTCCTTTTTCGGAGCCAGTCGGAACTGTCCCAGTCCCTTCACCTTCACCGTCTTCTCCGTGTTTATGGCAGAGAGCAGCGAGAGGAAGAACTGATGCAGGAGCATGTCGGCCTCTCCCTGCGATATGTTGCGCTGAGCTGCCACAGCTTTCGCCACCTCGGGAGCTGTGATTTGCGGTTGACTGTCGCCCACCTGATACAGCGTCTCATAGCAGAGCAGCAGTTTCGGAGGATAGAGCGTGCGTTTTCCCGTTTTTTCATCCTCGGCTATATATTCATAGTGCTTCTCCACGTAGAAGCGTGCGAAGTCGGAAACCACGAGTTGCTGTTCGCCATCTATCTGCTGTTTGAGCGCATCAATGAGAGTATCGGCGAGCGTCTGTGCATCCTCGGCGGTATATCGTATCGCCTCGGCCAGTTTAGATATAAAATCCTTGTTGTTCATCGTTAAAAAGTATGTGGATGAGCCACGGAGCCGAAGAGGTCGAACTCAGTGGCGTCGTTGATGAGCACATCGTAGTAGTGTCCGCGGCGCAGTTGTCGTTCTCCGGCGGGTATGAGCACCTCCGGGTCCACCTCGGGCGAGGAGAACTCAGTGCGCCCTATGTAGTAGTTGCCCTCGCGTCGGTCGATGACGGTGCAGAGTGTGCGCCCCACCATCTGCTGCTGCATCTCCTCCGAGATTTCCTGTTGCAGGGCCATGAGCGTGCCCAGTCGTTGCTGTTTCACCTCGTCGCTCACGTTGTCACTATAGTTTTTGGCGCTGAACGTGCCCTCCTCCTCCGAGTATGCGAAGGCTCCGAGTCGTTCGAAGCGTGCCCAACGAACAAAGTCGAGCAGCTGTTGGAAGTCGTCGTCCGTCTCTCCGGGGAATCCCACCATCATCGTAGTGCGCAGTGCTATGCCCGGCACCTTTTCGCGTATGGCAGAGATGAGGTCGTATGTCTCCTGTCGTGTGATATGCCTGTGCATGTCGGTGAGCACGTGATCAGAGATATGTTGCAGTGCGATGTCGAGATACCGGCACACGTTGCTATGTCGGTTCATCACGTCGAGCAGTTCCATGGGGAAGTGCGTGGGATAGGCGTAGTGTACACGTATCCACCTCACCCCTGGTATGGATGCCATGCGGTCGATGAGCGTGGCTATCTGCTGTCGTCCGTCGATGTCGAGTCCGTAGAAGGTGGTCTCCTGGGCTATCACCTGAAATTCCGTCACGCCCTGCCCAGTCAGCATCCTCACCTCGTCGAGTATTTCCTGCATTGGCCGGCTGCGGTGTTTGCCCGTGATGATAGGTATGGCGCAGTAGGCACAGTGTCGGTCGCATCCCTCGCTTATCTTCACGTAGGCATAGTGTGGCGGAGTGGTGAGCACCCTCTGGTATGAGGGTCTGGGCAGCGGTTCTGCTGCCAGGTCGTCAGCCAGCTGTTGGAAGTCGAACTTGCCGTAGTACCTGTCCACCTGCGGTATCTCGCGTTGCAGTTCCTCGCGGTATCTCTGGGAGAGGCAGCCCATCACATAGAGTCGTGAGAGCAGTCCTTTCTCCTTGCGTTCTGCAAACTCCAGGATGGTATTGATGCTATCCTCCTTGGCATCGCCTATGAATCCGCAGGTATTGATGACCGCTATCTCGCCAGTGGGGTGTTTACTGTCGTGCGAGCACGAGAAGCCCGCCTGCGCTAGGCGATGCATCAGTTGCTCGCTGTCCACCAGGTTTTTCGAGCATCCGAGCGTGATGACGTCTATGTGTCTGGCTCTCATCGTGTTATTCGAAGAGCGAGTTGACGAATTCCTTGCTGTTGAAGAGTTGCAGGTCTTCCATGCCCTCACCCAGTCCGATGTACTTCACCGGCACCTTCAGTTGGTCGCTGATGCCGATGACCACACCGCCCTTGGCAGTGCCATCGAGTTTGGTGATGGCGAGCGAAGATATCTGAGTGACGGCAGCGAACTGCTTGGCCTGTTCAAAGGCGTTCTGTCCGGTACTGCCGTCGAGCACGAGCATCACCTCGTCGGGAGCGTCGGGCAGCACCTTCTTCATCACGTCCTTCACCTTTTTCAGTTCGTTCATCAGTCCCACCTTGTTGTGCAGTCGTCCGGCGGTATCTATGAGCACCACGTCGGCATTATTGGCTTTTGCCGACGACAGAGTGTCGAAGGCCACGGATGCAGGGTCGGCACCCATCTTCTGTTTGATGACGGTCACCCCTACCCTTTCTCCCCAGATGCACAGCTGTTCCACGGCAGCAGCGCGGAAGGTGTCGGCAGCGCCGAGGAACACCTTTTTTCCAGCCTTCTTAAACTGGTAGGCGAGTTTGCCGATGGTAGTGGTTTTGCCCACGCCGTTCACGCCCACCACGAGGATGACGTATGGTTTATGGTCTGTGGGCAGGTCCCAGTCGTCGTTGGCTCCCTGTTGGTTTTCCGTGAGCAGCGATGCTATCTCGTCCTTGAGTATCTGGTTGAGTTCACTGGTCGACACGTATTTATCCCTTGCCACGCGTTCTTCTATCCGTTCGATGATTTTCACCGTGGTGTCCACGCCCACGTCGGAGGTCACGAGCACCTCTTCGAGGTCGTCGAGCACCTCGTCGTCCACTTTAGATTTTCCAGCGATGGCACGTGCCAGTTTTCCGAACACGCTTTGTTTGGTTTTCTCCAGACCCTTGTCCAGAGTTTCCTTCTTTTTCTTATTAAATATTCCGAAAAGCCCCATAATAAAGTATTTTGCGTACAAAGTTAGACAAAATTCGTTATATATATGCCAGTAGAGATATAGAAATTCATTTTTCTTTAGAGGAAAGTTGAGTTCGAGGGCGGTCTACTGCCTCGATGTGGGTGCGATTTGTGGGCGCGGTGCGTGGGTTTTACCCCACCCCTCACCCTCCCCTTCGAGGGGAGGGGAGTTATTGCACAGATACCAAGCATCCCCGAGCTGGTGGGCCCGGGGATGCAGTTGGATATTGACGCTGGAGGGGATTAGTCCCAGAGGGAGGTGGCTACGGGAGTGAAGCCGTTGTTGTCCTCTTCTTCGTCGAAGAAGCCGGAGTTGGCATCTACGCCATCATTACCACTATTAGGTGACGCATTATCATTGAAACTTTCATCGTAACATAGATAGTTGAGATCTATCAGTTCTACGTCTGGCGAAATATATGTTTTCTTGTCCATTTGTTTCTAAATATTAAATTTACTTAACTACAAACTTCTTTCCAGCCTTGATATAAATGCCCTTGTGCAGACTTTCAATGTTACCATCCTTGCTAACCATTTTTCCATCTATACTGTAGATGGCTGACGAATCCTGAGATTGGTCAGGCAGTTCCGTGATACCGGTCACCACATCATCTAACCACAGGGCAGCAATCTGATTGGCAGGATTTGCGCTGTTAGAGTAGTGCATAAAGATGGCACGGAACGGATTTACCTTTGCTGTGGGAATAAGGTATCTGAAATAACCATTCTGATATGAGTATGGCACGAAGCCATTCTGACGATAACCAGTAGTCTCGTTGCCCAGATTCTGAGCCCAGTGATAGAAGCCTAGCATATAATTCTCGTTTCCTGATGTAGCTTCGCTTGGGGTTTTAAAATCTGGTGAAGGAGATACAGTCATCTCCGAATTGATATCAAACACTACTCCTGTTTTGCCAGACACGAAGAAGAATGGTGTGTTGGCTTCAACACTCGTCACTCCTTTGAAGGATATGGTTTTGTTAACTTCGTCTACTTGGTTAAGTACATACGCTGTACCTCCGGGTATCTGATCAGAAGAGAGAGGTATTGGCAAATAGGTTGACATCTTGTTAGTGGCACTGCTAATGCTGCGGTCATAGTAGAAACTACCCACGGTGAACGTTTTTGACACACCGAAGTCGTTGTCATTGCCATTCTGTCCGGCAGACTGCTGGTCGGTGAGATACATCTTTTTCATGTAATAAGTTCCTTTATCAGCGTTGTATGCTGCCACGTTATAAGGATGACGACGGTCAACAGTGTTGTCATCACCTGTGATTAAACCTGGTTTGGCACCGAGCACGGTATGGTCGCTTACGTAAATCACGCTATTGCGGTTTATACCACGGTTGAAGAAGCTAAAGGCATTGTATTGGCTGCGGTCGCTAAGGTCTACCTCTGTGACATTCTGACCTGTGGTGACACTCATGATATATTTCCTGTTGGTGGCGGTACCTTCGAGCAGCACTACATCGGCGAGGTTGAAAGTGCCGTTGTCACAACTGAGAGTGATTGTCAATTCGCCTGATTCTGAGGCTTGAGCGTTAGCATACAGTACTTGCCAATTAGTATCGGTGTTCTTATCTACCTGATTGTCGAGGAATTCCACACGTCCGTATTTGTTTACGAAGTTCTTCTTACCGCCATAGTGTGTGCCAAGAGTAGACGAATTAGTGGAACTTCCGCTGAGCGTCAATGTAATATCATCCATATTGACAGAGTTGACCAGTGCCTGTACGGCATACTCTTCATTTGCGGTAAGCCCTTTTACGGTCTGCGAGACAGAGCCAGTCACAGTATGAGCTCTGTTTACCATATCCCAACTGGTGACAGTTTCACTCAAAGTGATATTGGACGAACTATTCCAAGTCGGATCGAGCTTGTTTGTCTTGTCCTTATTCATAACACGGTAGTAGTCTGCGCCATTGGGGGTAAGATTGGTCGAAGAGTTGTTATAATAGTTCTGATAGTTCTCCGAGGTGGAGTAAGTGAAGTCGAAGCCGCCGCCCACTTCTGCGTAGGTTACGGAATTGGGAGTGGGAGAAGCGGAGTCGGTAATCTTCAGGAAGCCCGGAGTAGAGATGCGGTTATTGCCATTGGCGCTGGTGAATGTACCACTGGTCAATTGTGTTTCAGTAGTAAAGTCGATAACCGTCTCACCGTTCTCTTCCTTCGTACCGTAATTCACTATCTCGTACGTGTACGGTGGAGTGCCACCCTGTATGGTCAAATTAGCAGAATTGATAAAGAAACCGCTATTAGGCGTGCAACTAATCTTAGAGTGGAAGGTGTACTGATAGGTATGAATATCGCCATAGTTTGGGGTCGCAGCGCCATCATATCCGCGCACCTTGACATAGATGGTATTGCTGTTGGATATAGTACCAGAGAAGTTGTTGTCGGAACTAGTGTATGTTATACTGTTGCTTGTACCGTCATAAGTCAGATTGAACGAGGCATCCGTGTATTTGGTAGTTTCATCGAGTGTGAAATACTTATCGGTGCCGAAGCCTATGGCATAATTCACTGCTTTAGAGTGTATGTCGTCCTCTTTAGAGAGTACTACGGATATATTCTCATTGGTGGTGTTTGGGAAGTCATGGTTACCATCTTCCGTTCCAGGTGATAGTGTAGCGTCAGGCATGTGGAACTCCAGTCGGTAGGTCATGGTCGTTGCGTTGAACGAGAAGGTGTAAGCTGTGTAGTAAGATTCGGGCTCTGGGTTTAGCGACTGCTCGCTGTTAGAGGTGGTCAGTGCACCATGCAGGGCACGTCCGTCGAGGTTATTGCCCATAGTAATCAATGGGCGGAGGACAGCAGGATGAGCGTCCCAATTTCTTGATTCTGAAGTTGGGAAAACTACAAGATAGAGGCCTCCCCAGCCGTCTGTGGGTTTGTCAACTTTAACCTTGTAAACTATACTGTCGGCATCAGCAATTTCCTCGTTGCTAACTTGTTTAACATTATTTATAGTTTTATACCAGTACTTACTCATAGCCTTAGGCTTTTTATCATTGTTATCAGTCGACAAGGTGATGGACACTTCCTTCCCTGCAGCCCAGTTACCTGCAAGTTCAAAACCACTATCGCTGTGGCCTGTGGTGGTATAGTTGTATAGCACGTGGCCTTTATCAGCATTCAGATTGAAGGTGTGAGCCAAAATAGGAGTATTATTAGTACCAACTTTACGTAATAATGACCATGAACCGGTGTTGTGAGGTGTGGTAGTAGTCATATATGCACCTTCACCAGCATATCCGGTGCCGTTCCAGTAGTTCTTGTAGCTGACATACCTATCGAGCTGACCTGCTCCCGGGTGGTCACTATCGTAACCAACTGGAGTGTCGTTTACAAGATCAGAAGTTGGGCGGTAAACCACCTTACCGTCATCACGCTCGATCCACCACTGTATTGGTGTGTTGGGACCTATTTTTTTCTTGGTCTTCCAAGTAACGAGGTCATCATCCTTAATGGTGAACGTGTAGTACTTGGTGCTTGTCAAACCGGCTCCAATCACCTTTGTTCCGCTCCAGTAGCGGTTACGCGATGCATCCATTCTGAACGATGGCCACTTCTCGCCATTGGTAATCTGCGGCGACACCCAGTAGTACTGGTGTGCACCGTCGCCTGCTACGATGCGTGCTTTCCAGTTGCGGCCGTCCGGTTTTGCTTCCAATCTTACAATCTGACCGGCAGTTAGTGAGGGGATGACGGGAGTGCAATTACCGCCTGATGAAGTCAGTGTAGACCAGCTATTACCAACCGATGATCCACTGCCATACCAAGTTTTATTCAGTTTAAGCTTAAATGTTGAGCTGCTGGTGAAGTTGCTTAAGGCATCGAGATACCAGATATAGGTATTATTATCGCTGTCAAATTCGTTGTTCTTGACGCCAATCCAATCATTACTTCCATCGACATGTGCACTCGTGCGCAAGGTAAGAGATGCTTCACCAGGTCCTGACCATGATATTTTAAGTTTGAAGCTTACTGTGCCATTATTATTAGAATAATCATAGATATAGAATTTAAATGTCCTGGTCGAATATTTATCTGGCAACCGTAAACCACTATCTGAAGAATAACTAGAAGAAGAACTATATGTATACTCTTGTCCAGAATTGATAAAGGTAGAGTAACTGTCAGGATGCCCCCATTTATTTGCTCCATCGACATTAATGCATGGCACGAGATATACCCAATTATAAGTGCCCTCGTTTTTTACCACACCCCAAGTATCAAATTGCATTCCAGGGATGATATATGTCCATGTATTCCCGCCTGAACCAGGGAGATTTTCAGTGTTTATTGGGCTTGAAGAACTCGCCCAAAGATGCAAAAAGGCATTCTGTGCTTGCATCGACATCACCGATAGCAGCGTCAGAAAAAATAATGTTAAAAGTTTTTTCATAATCTGCAGTTTATTTATTTGTTATTTGTTTATCGATATTAGTTGTTTGTGCGGTGCTTTGGTATGGGCACAACGCATTCAGCCCCATCGCTGTGCGGTGAGGTGTGGTACATAGAGTTTTGATAAGTTTTTTCATCTTGTTATTTATGTTTTAAGTTATTTTTATTTGAGTTAATATAGTGAATAATGGGGTGATACATGTAAGGAGCGGGCGACGAGAAAGTCGCCCGACTCCTGGTAATTTAATGTCAATAAATGTCTCACGACACTATAACTATAACTATACGAATAGTAAGGACGGCTGTGACGCTTCACACCGTCTCCGCGTGCAAAGGTAATATAAAAAATGTAATAATCCGAAAGTAAAATAGGGCAAAAAAAAAAAAAAAAAAAA
>OMSQ01000021.1 GCA_900313805.1 uncultured Prevotella sp.
GCACCACTCAGCAAAGGGACAGTCGGAGCAGTGGGGGGAGCGACTGGTGCATACATACCGGCCATGGAGGAGCAGCCAGTGATGGGCACGGGGTATCTCCGCCTCGGGGATATAGCGCAACAGACGCTGCTCTACCTTGTAGGGAGTGTCGTCGGTGCGAGAAACCAGACCCAGACGGTGACTCACTCTGAATACATGGGTGTCTACTGCCATGGTAGACTTGCCAAAGGCTACGGCCTGCACCACATTGGCGGTCTTCCTGCCTACACCGGGCAGGGTGACAAGGGCCTCGGTGGTGTCGGGCACCTCTCCACCAAAGTCGCGAACCAGCACTTTGGCCATGGCTACCAGATGACGACTTTTGGCATTGGGATATGACACGCTCTTCACATACTCCAATACCTCGCTCTCTGTGGCTTCGCTCAGACTCCGGGCATCTGGATAACGGGCAAACAGGGCAGGGGTGACCTGGTTGATGCGCTTGTCGGTGCACTGGGCGCTGAGCAGGGTGGCCACCAATAACTGATAGGGGTTGGCAAACTTCAGTTCGCTATCGGCATCGGGACGGTGCTCGCGAAAATACTCCAGTATGGTCTCGTATCTCTCCTTGCGGGTCATATCTATTGTAAGTAAAAAAAGGATGCAGCCGCTAGGGTGCATCCTATGATATTGTTTATGTCAGGTGATGCTCACTTCTTGGCAGTGCTGTCTGCCTTTGCTTCAGCTTTTGCCTCGGTCTTTGCCTCTGCCTTGCCAGGCTTGTAAGCCTTGTTCAGTCCCTTCACCACATCATCGGTGATGTCGTACGACTTGTCGGCATAGAGTATGTTGTCGCCTGCCTGCTTGGTCAGGATAAAGGCGTACTTCTTGTCCTTGTTGTACTGGGCCAGGAAATTGTTGATGCTGTCGAGCAGGGCCTTCTGGAATTTCGCTGTCTCTGTCTGGAACTCACCAGTGAGACGCTGCTGAGAGGCCACGTACTGCTCCTGCTGACGCTGGATGGCTGCCTGCTGGCTCTCTGCCTCCTGACGACTGCTGAAACCGTTGTTGTTCAACTTGTTCTGGAAATTTTGGGCTGCTGCGGTGAGGTTCTGCTCCTGAGTCTTCAGGGCTGCCTCGATGTTCTGACCCTTCTTCTCCAACTGTACCTTCATCTCCTTGCTGTACTCATACTGAGTCAGTACGCTGTCTATCTCAACGTATGCCACACGGAAACCATCGGTGGCAGCGGCGCCGGGTGTCTTGGCGTCAATCTTGTCGTTGTTCTGACAGGCACTCATGCTCATGGTGGCGATGGCTGCTACGGCCATCATACGGAAAATGCTTTTTCTTTTCATTAGTATGTGTTTTGTTTATTATTGTCCGTTGTTCACTCCCTCACCATCTGACGGTGCTCTCGCTGCTCACGGTCCTGGTCCATCACGCAGTGGATGCCGCGCTCTTTCATCGCCTCGCTGTCATGGATGTGCTGCGATGACATGGTGCCGCCCTTGCGAAACAGAACCTTCACACACAACAATGCCATGGCTATTGCAATTATTAACACGCTGATGATGAGAGTTTCAAACATTTTTCTTATTTTTGCACTGACGAAGAGAATGTATCCAACCGACATAAATGACGGTATATGCTACCCTCCGCAGAAAAAACTGTGCAAAGATAGTGCTTTTTTTGGATTATACGAACCAAATAATCATAATCTTACACTTTTTTCACACAAGGCAATATTTAACCAACTACATACAACGAAATGGAAAACGTACAACTTTCTCCGAAATGCGTGTTCGAACAGTTCGCACGCATCAACAACATCCCAAGACCCTCTAAAAGGGAAGAGAAAATGATAGAGTATCTGAAACGCTTCGGACAAGAGAGAAATCTCACTACTATCGTGGACGAAACGGGTAATGTGCTCATCAGAAAAGAGGCCACACCAGGATATGAAGACCGCGAAACGGTTATTCTGCAAAGTCACATGGATATGGTGTGCGAAAAACTCGTGGATGTGGAGTTCGACTTCGATACTCAGGGCATACAGACATATATCGACGGCGAATGGCTCAAAGCCAAGGGTACTACCCTCGGAGCCGACGACGGCATAGGATGCGCCATGGAACTGGCTGTGCTCGACAGCGATGACATAGAACACGGACCGATAGAGTGTGTGTTCACGCGCGACGAGGAAACGGGACTGACCGGAGCATTCGGCATGAAGGAGAATTTCATGACTGGTAATATGCTCATCAACCTCGATTCGGAGGACGAAGGACAGATATTCGTGTCGTGCGCAGGTGGCAAGACTACTACGGCTACCTTCCACTTCTCACGCATCCAGGCTCCCGAGGGATGGTTCTTCATGAAAGCATCGGTAAAAGGTCTCACTGGCGGACACAGCGGAGATGACATCAACAAGAAAAGGGCTAATGCCATAAAGATACTGGCCCGCTTCCTTTACAAGCAACTGGAGTGCAGACCCATATTGCTGGCTTCGCTGGATGCAGGACGTATGCACAATGCGATACCCCGCGACGGAGCGATGGTCTTTGCCGTGCCTGCTGCCGACAAGGAGGCCGTGAGGGTGGACTGGAATATGTTCGCCGCCGACGTGGAGGAGGAATACCATGTCACGGAGCAGAATATGGAGTGGCACATGGAAAGTACTGACGCTTATGCCGTGCTGCCAAAAGAGGTGTCGGACAATGTGATACGAGCCCTGCAGGCTGTTGACAACGGCGTGTATGCCATGTGCCAGGACGAGGAGATAGCATGGCTGGTGGAAACATCAAGTAATGTGGCAAGTGTGACAACAGCAGACGAGGAAATCAAGGTGGTGGCTAGTCAGCGATCTAACGTGATGAGCAACCTGGAGAACCAGGGCAATACCGTGAAGGCGCTCTTCCAACTGGCTGGTGCTGAGGTGGAACAGGGTGACGGATACCCGGCATGGAAGATGAGGGCTGGCAGCGCACTCACTAAACTCACGGTCGACTGCTATAAGGAACTCTTCCATAAAGACCCGCTGGTGCTCGGCATTCATGCCGGACTGGAGTGCGGACTCTTCTCTGAGCGCTATCCCAATTTGGACATGGTATCGTTCGGACCTACTCTCCGCGGAGTGCACTCGCCAGATGAGAAACTGCTCATTCCTACGGTGCAGATGGTGTGGGATCACCTGCTGCTCATCCTCAAACGTATTCCTAAACGTGCATAGACCATGAGAAAGTTTTTATTATCTATCACTCTTGCTGCCATGACTCTGCTCTCTGCATGCAGCAATGAGGACAAGGCGCACTCGCTGGTAAAGGACTTCCTCAACGACAACCTCTCCGTCGACTTCAGTATTGACAGTTATCAACGCTTCGACAGTACTAAGATGGTGACGCCTGCTGCGGTGCAGAAAATGCGCGAGTCGGTCACTGAAATCAAGATGTACGAAAATAAACCGACGTTCGCTGACTACACCGAAGGACAACAGCTTCTGTATCTCAGAGTGAAATTCACTCTCGATGATGACACCACGAAGTATGTCCAGACTTTCTATCTGGACAACCAACTACAAGGTGTGGTGGCAGTGAAGGAAAACTGATAAACGTTCACCTCAGAGTCGCAGGGAACACAAATGGATTGATACATAATAACCTTTGTGTTCTCTGCATTTATCTTCCTCCGGAGGCTCTGTAGAGCGCGTTGGCTGCTTCGTCTATCAGTGAACGGTAGGTGTAGCCGCGGTTCGACAGCTTCACGTTCAACTCGTCTATGTCTATGGGGTTGTTCTTGTCGAAGAGCAACTCTATTTCCTCCATGGCTCCACGCAGGTTGTCTGTCACAAAACTCTTGCCGTTGATGTCTGCGCGTGCCTTGTCGTAGGGGTCGATGAAATTTCTGAAGTCCTTCAGGGTCTGGCGGTTGCCCTCCATGAGGTCGCTCACGGCCTCGGACATTAGTGCCTTGCGTGCCACTGGGTCTTCGAGCCGCTCTGCCGCA
>OMSQ01000015.1 GCA_900313805.1 uncultured Prevotella sp.
AGCCGTCTTTCACCCAAACAACTCGCGAAGGGCTTCCTCTACCTTGCGCACCGGATGCAGCTGTATGTTGTACCTGCCGGCATCCAGTCCCTGCATATTGTAACGGGGCAGTATGAGATGGGCAAATCCCAGCTTCTCCGCCTCGCGGATGCGCGACTCTATCCTGCTCACGGGACGCACCTCTCCGCTCAGACCCACTTCGCCAGCCATGCACCAGCCTGGCTCTATCGAGGTGTCCACATTGCTCGAGAGCACTGCGGCTATCACACTCAGGTCGGTAGCCAGGTCTGTCACACGCAAACCGCCGGCTATGTTCAGAAAAACATCCTTCTGCATCAACTTGAATCCTACTCGCTTCTCAAGCACTGCCAGCAACATGTTCAACCTGCGCTGGTCGAAACCGGTGCTGCTGCGCTGTGGGGTGCCGTAGGCTGCGGTGGAAACCAAGGCCTGGGTCTCTACTAAAAATGGGCGCACACCCTCTATGGCTGCGGTGATGGCCACGCCAGAGAGTCCCTCGTGGTCCTGGGTCAACAGTAGCTCCGACGGGTTGCTCACTGCACGCAGCCCGTCCTGGCGCATCTCATAGATACCCAGTTCGCTGGTGCTGCCAAAACGGTTCTTTATGCTCCTCAATATGCGGTACATGTAGTGCTGGTCGCCTTCAAACTGTATCACTGTGTCTACAATATGCTCCAGTATCTTCGGACCGGCCAGGGTGCCCTCCTTGTTGATGTGGCCTATCAGTATCACTGGTATGTTGCTGCTCTTGCTGAAACGCAGCAGGGCAGAGGCACATTCACGCACCTGACTCACACTGCCTGGACTGCTCTCCACATCCTCCGTGCTGATAGTCTGGATGGAGTCTACAATCACCAACTCTGGCACCACATCCCGTATGTGACTGAATATCTTCTCCAATGAGGTCTCACACAGTATCAGCACGTTGTCGCTCTCTTCGTGGGGTATGCGCATGCTGCGCAATTTCAACTGATGGGCACTCTCCTCACCGCTCACATACAGCACTTTACGCTCTCTCATCCGCAGTATGGTCTGTAGGGTCAGGGTGCTCTTTCCTATGCCGGGCTCACCACCAAGGAGTATGAGCGAACCAGGCACAATGCCGCCACCAAGCACACGGTTCAACTCGCTGTCACCAGTGTCTATGCGAGGACTGTCTACGGCAGATATGTCGCGCAAACGCTGAGGATGTATGCCACCCTCCAATGACTGACGCACGCCGGCTGCGGCACTGCGGGCCGACTCCCCACCGGTGTCACGCGATACGCGTATCTCCTTGAAGGTGTTCCACTGACCGCATGAAGGACATTTGCCCAACCACTTGCTGCTCTCCTGACCGCAATGACTGCATACGTATGCTACCTTGTCTTTAGCCATGATTGATGATGATTGTGTTTCGAGTAGCCAAAAGTACGAAAAAAATGTGGAATTTATCCCGATGAGTAAAAAATTACAAATATTTAACTACCTACTGCCGCTATCATTTGCATAATCCAAAAAAAATCACCAACTTTGCAACCGATTTTTTACTGCATACGCCAATAAGTATCCCAAAATGAGAAAACTTATGATAATGGCCGCGCTGATGGCCGTATCTGTACAATCATATTCCCAAAGTGGTACCAAGTCGCCGTACAACCAGTATGGCTTCGGTGCCGTTTCCGACCAGTCGGTAGGCTTTAACAAGGGCATGAACGGTGCCGGAGTGGCTTCCAGACACCATAATCAGGTCAACCCGCTTAACCCCGCCTCTTACTCGTCCATCGACTCGCTCTCCTTTATCTTCGATGCCGGCATGTCTGCGCAGATTACTCACTACAAAGAGGGCAACATCAGCAAGAACGCAAAATCAGGAAGCTTCGACTATGTGGTAGCTGGTTTCAAGGCTTTTAAACACGTCGGAGTGAGCTTCGGCTTACTGCCTCTTACCAGCATTGACTATGCTTACAGCACATCGCAGAAGGTGGGCTATGCCAGCGAAAGGTACACTTACAATGCATATATCGGTACTGGCGGACTGCGCCACGTCTACCTCGGCATAGGATGGGAACCGTTCAAAGGCGTGTCTCTGGGTACCAATGTGTCATATCTGTGGGGGACATACTCCAGATCTGTGGGCAACGTGTTTCTTAAAGCGCCTATGAACGATCCGGAAAGCACTTCTGAACTCTCTTCTAAGCAAGACTATTCTATAAATACGCTGACTCGGTATTATACAGCTCGCCTCAGTTCTTATAAACTCGACTTCGGAGCCCAGGTGGAGATACCATTCACCAAGAAAAATATCGTAACCCTCGCTGCCACATATAGCATCGGACATAAACTCGGTACTAATGCGGAGTGCGAGGTAATCTCCAAAAATCCAACCACTGAGGCTGCCGACACCACTTCGTACACTCTTGAAAATCCATATAAACTGCCGGCTGCTCTCTCGCTCGGACTGGAATACAAATATAACAACCAGTTCCGCTTGGCAGTAGACTACACCCTGCAGAAATGGGCGTCTACGGGATTTCCCGAGTATCGTAATACTGAGACCGGCGGAGAGTATGTGCTGAATAATGACTACTTCAAAGACCGACACTCCGTGAAGGTGGGATTTGAGTACTGTAAAAACGAAAACGCTAGGGCGTTCCTCTCACGACTCAGATACCGTGCAGGAGTGGGATTTGCCTCACCTTATTATAAAATCAGCGGCAACGACGGACCCAAGGAGATAAGTGTGTCGGCTGGATTCGGTATTCCTATCGTCAACTCATGGAACAACCGCTCTTTCATCAATATCAGCGCACAGTGGGTGAAAAACGAGGCTAAAGGCATGCTCAAGGAAAACACCTTCCGCATAAATATCGGACTCACCTTCAACGAACGGTGGTTCCAGAAATGGAAATTTAATTGATCCATGCCTCACACACATAGATACTTCGCCTTTTCTTTGATGCTTCTCTTGGTATGTATGTGCTGCGCATGCTCCGGAGAAAAGGAACATACGGCTCCGCCTATATATCCGCAAGACTCGGTGCCAATGATGACGTCATATGGGGTCAATACCCTCATTTCTGACTCTGGCATAATCAAATACCGCATCGTTACGGAGAAATGGGAAGTCAACCCAAACAGAAACCCTTCACGCTGGACCTTCGACCAGGGACTGCTGCTCGAACAGTTCGACCAGACCCTGCATATACAGTCGTACATACAGTGCGATACTGCATACTACTTCGACCAAAACAGACTGTGGGAACTACATGGCAGGGTGCGCATACTCACTAAAAACGGACTACGCTACAGCAGCGAGGAACTCTTCTGGGATGAACTCAGACACGAGATATATTCCAACCGCTTCTCACGACTCGTCACCCCAGAAAGGGAACTGCAGGGCGACAGGTTCCGCAGCAATGAGACTATGACGAAATACGATGTGTCCAACAGTAAAGGCTCGTTCGCCAAGGACGACCTCGACTCTTCGCCAAAGAAGCCAAAGGCCAGCAGTGACACTACTTCTACTGTGAGGTATGGCAGAAATGCTGCCAGACCAGGACGTAAACGAAATACTACAACGCAATGAACCTGTCTCTCATTATCGGCATCATCATTACCATGGCTTTCTCTGCCTTCTTCTCTGGCATGGAAATAGCATTCGTGGCAAGCAACCGTATGCTCGCTGAGATCGACAAGGAGAAAAACGTTATCGCACAACGATGCCTCGAACGATTCTATAAACACCCCAATACTTTCGTCAGCACTATGCTGGTGGGAAACAATATCGCGCTTGTCATCTACGGCATTCTCATAGCGCAACTGCTCGACAATACTGTGTTCAAGGGTATGTCGGCAGGATTCACAGTGCCGGCAGATACTATCATCTCCACTATCATAATACTCTTCACTGGCGAATTCCTGCCAAAAATGCTGTTCAAGAGCAATCCAAACTCCATGCTCACGTTTTTCGCAGTGCCGGCATGGATATGCTATATGCTGCTATGGCCTATATCCAAATTCGCTGCATTCCTGGCAAAAATGCTGCTACGAATGGTGGGGATAAAGATGAAAAAAGACCAACACGACGAGGAATTTTCAAAGGTGGACCTCGACTACCTGCTGCAGACAAGTATCGACAATGCCAACGCTAATGAGGATGAGGTCAACGACGAGGTGAAAATCTTCCAAAACGCTCTGGAGTTCTCTGACACCAAGGTGAGAGACTGCATGATACCACGCACGGAAATCAATGCCGTACCCTACGACTGCCCGCTACAGGAACTGAAACAGAAATTCATTGAGACGGGCAACTCAAAAATCATTGTCTATCAAGAGGATATCGATCATATCGTGGGATATATACACTCGCAGGAGATGTTCAAACTACATAAACAGTGGACTGACTCCATACGCTCCATGCCTTTCGTGCCAGAGACTATGGCTGCCAGAAAACTCATGAAGATGCTGCTGCAACAAAAGAAAAGCCTCGCCGTGGTGGTGGATGAATATGGCGGCACTGCCGGACTGGTGGCTCTCGAGGATATGGTGGAGGAAATCTTTGGAGAAATCGAGGACGAACACGACAGCAATAAATACGTGAGCAAACAACTCTCTGAAAATGAGTATCTGCTCTCCGCACGACTGGAAATAGACAAGGTGAACGACCAATTCGGACTTCAACTGCCTGAGGATGACGCTTATATGACTGTCGGAGGACTCATCCTCAATGTCTACCAGAGTTTCCCAAAACTCAATGAGGTGGTGACCGTCGGACCGTATGAGTTCAAAATCATCAAGAAAACCATGACGAAAATCGAACTCGTCAGACTAAAAGTGAACCAATAACTGAATTTTCAGGGCAAAAATTGGGCAGTTTGCATTTTTATTTATAATTTTGTACGCTTTTTGTGGATTAGGCCCTGCTCAGTGGCTTTTTACCACTCAAATGAATGAAAAATAATCATAAAAACAATAACTAAAAAGCAATGGCAGTATTAGGAAAAATCAGAAGCAGAGGCGTGGTGCTGATTTGCGTTATCGGCTTCGCTCTCTTCGCTTTCGTGGCTGAGGAGGCTTTCCGCTCTTGCGACTCCACACGCGCTGAAAGAAGTCAGCGCGCTGGCGAGGTGCTCGGCGAAAAAATCAATGCTCAGGACTACTCTAACTACGTGGAAGAGTTCGTGGAATCAATGAAAATCGATGGACAACAGGCATCTGACGAACAACTCAGAGAGGCCGCCTGGGACTACTTCGTACAGGAGAAGATCATCGAGAACGAATGTAAGGCTCTCGGACTCACTGTGACAGACCAGGAGATTCAGGACATCATGACTAAAGGCACCGACCGCCTGCTCATGAGCATCCCCATCCCCGACTTCCACAACCAGCAGACAGGTCGCTTCGACGTTAATGCTTACAGCAAGTTCATGGCTCAGTATGAGCAGAACAGAGGCGTCGATCCCAATAAGGACAAACTCTATAAATACCTGCTTTTCAAGGAGAAACAGCTCCGCCAGAATACTCTCATGCAGAAATACCAGCAACTGGTGGCTGCCTGCGTGCTCTCAAACCCCGTGGAGGCACAGTTCACCTTCGATGCTGAAAAACAGGAGAGCGACGTGCAACTGGCTTACATCGACTACCGCTCCATCAACGACAAGGACGTGAACGTGACCGATGCTGACCTGCAGAAGAAATACGATGAGCTGAAGCCCGTCTTCGCCCTGCCACAGGAGATACGCTCCATCAAGTACGTAACGGTGAAGAAGGTGGCCTCGGAGAAGGACCGCAACGACCTCTTCGACTCTATGAAGAAAGCAGCGCAAGAGATGGACAGCGTCAAGGCCGACGAGGTGGTACGCAAGTTCCAGTCTATACATCCCTACACCGGTGTGCTCGTGACAAAGAACGCCTTCTCGAAGGATATCGCACAGATCATCGACTCTATGGCCGTGGGACAGGTGAAAGGACCCGTGGAGAGCAAACTCGACAACTCATTCAACGTCATCAAACTCATCAGCAAGACTCAGCTGCCCGACTCTGTGCAGTACCGTGTGATTGGTGCCGACGGCAAGACTCTCGCCGAGTCCAAGACTCGAGCCGACAGTATCTATAAGGCCCTGCAGGGTGGTGCCGACTTCGAACAGATAGCTAAGGTCTATGGACAGACCGGTGCTAAGGAGTGGCTGACCACTAATCAGTATGAGCGCGCTACTAATATCAACAAGGATAATGCAGCTATCTTCAATGAGCTCAATAACCTCGCTGTCAACGAGATGAAACTCATGGAGACTTCACAGGGCAGCATGATTATACAGGTGCTCGACCGTAAACACATGGTTACTAAGTACGATGTGGCACTTGTGAAGAGAACAATCGACTATTCTGACGAGACTTCTCACGAGATCGGCGATAAGTTCAATCAGTTCGTGGCAGCTAACCAGTCACTCGAGGCTATTGAGAAGAATGCTGCTAAGAGCGGATATGTGGTGAAGGAGATAACTAATGCTTCTACTTCAAGCAACGGCCTTCCTGGTGTGGCAAACTCACGCGAGGCTCAGCGCTGGGTCTTCAAGGCTGAAAAAGGACAGGTGTCTGACGTAATCAAGTGTGGAAACAACAGCGATGAACTCATCGTCATGGTTCTCACCGATATCTATCCTAAAGGCTTCATGCCTCTCACTAACCCGCAGGTTAACAGCATGGTCAAGGACGAGGCCACAAAGGACAAGAAGGCTGAAAAGGCTATCGCCCAGCTCAAAGGCATAGCTTCTATCGCCGACGCAAAGGCAAAGGGCGCTCAGGTGGATACCGTGAAGCAGATCACTCTGGCTTCTCCCGTGTTCATACCTGCTATACAGGCTCAGGAACCTGCTCTCAGCGGTGCCGTGGCTGCTACTGCCAAGGGTAAGATGTCGGCAAAACCCGTCAAGGGTAACAACGCCGTGTATGTGTTCCAGGTGATTGACAGACGCACCCTCGAAGGCAAGTTCGACAATAAGGAGTATCAGAACAAAGCTGCTCAGCGCTATCTGAACAACATCGGACAGACCTTCCAGAATGAACTCATGAAGGCTGCTAATGTCACCGACAACAGATACCTCTTCATGTAAACAGGGCATTAACCAAACGTCACATAATCTCTCGGCCTTCTCACTACTCCGTGAGAAGGCCGAGTCAATTAAAAATACTATGAGAAAATTCTTATTCCTTTGTCTTGCTACCGCCATCCTCTCGGCATGTAAGGAGACGGCACTCGTCACTGCAGAACAGAGTGCCGCAAAACGCGAATTTCGAGGGGCATGGATACAATGCGTCAACGGACAGTTCATCGGAATGTCCACTCAACAGATGCAAAACACTCTCTCTTATCAGCTCGATGAACTGCAGAAGGATGGGGTCAACGCCATCATCTTCCAAGTCAGACCGGAATGTGATGCCCTGTACCAGAGCGACCTGGAACCGTGGAGCCGCTTCCTCACAGCAGAACAGGGTAGGGCACCGCAACCCTACTGGGATCCGCTGGCATGGATGATTACAGAGGCTCATAAACGGGGCATGGAACTGCATGCATGGATAAATCCCTTCAGAGCTAAGACGAAAACTACTAAGACGCCTTGCCAGAGCCATGTCGCCATCAGGCACCCTGAGATGTCGTTCGCATACGACGGACAGATCATCCTCAACCCTGGACAACCCGAGGCTCGCGACTATATATGTAAGGTGGTGGATGATATCGTCAGTCGCTATGATGTGGATGGACTGCATATCGACGATTATTTCTATCCCTATCCGGCTGCCGGACAGAAAATCAATGACGAGAAGGAATATAGGATGTATGGCTCAGGACTCTCTCTCAACGACTGGCGACGAGATAACGTCAACCGGTTCATAAAACAACTCTATGAGACTATTCATCAGCGCAAACCGTGGGTGAAGTTCGGCGTGTCGCCCTTCGGCATCTATCGCAACAAGAAGAACGCACCGCAGGTGGGCAGCGAGACGGCAGGACTGCAAAACTATGACGACCTCTATGCCGACGTGCTGCTGTGGGTGAACAACGGATGGGTGGACTACTGCGTG
>OMSQ01000115.1 GCA_900313805.1 uncultured Prevotella sp.
CACCGTGCTTGAGCGCGAACCACTGGAACGACTGGCCGAGGAGGGACAGTTGAAAACCTATCGTCACGAGGGCTTCTGGCAGTGCATGGACACCGTGCGCGACCGCGACCTGCTCAATCAGTTGTGGAACTCTGGCGATGCTCCCTGGACCAAATGACAGAATGATATTATGGCTACATACGATATTCGTCCGCTGCAACTGCGCATGTTGCGCATACTACAGGCCATAGACAAGACGTGCCGCGAGCATGACATCACCTACGGCATCTTTGCCGGCAGTCTGATAGGTGCCGTCAGGCACCATGGGTTCATTCCCTGGGATGACGACATGGACATACTCATGCCGCGCCCCGACTATGAGCGTTTCATCCAGCACTCGCAAGAATGGTTGCCGGCTCCTTACGAGTTTGTCTGTGCCGAGAACGATCCGCACTATCCACTGCCCTTCGGCAAGGTGCAGGATGCCTCTACCACACTCATCGAGCGTCTGCACCTCAGTTACCTGGGAGGCATATACGTGGATGTGTTCCCTCTGGATGCCGTCCCATCGGGCTGGCTGCCCCGCCACCTGCATCTCTGGCGCTACGGCTTCCTGCGCCAGGCTCTGTACTGGATACACCGCGACCCCTACCGTCACGGCCATGGTCCCTCTTCGTGGATACCACTGCTCACACGCCGGCTCACCACCATGGAGAAACTGCAGACACGCATACGCCGATTGCTCATGAAATACGACTACGAAAAGACCAGGCTCGTTGCCGACTATACCGACGGACTGAAGGGCGTGATGCCGAAAGAGGTGGAGGGCGTGTATGCACCATACGAGTTTGAAGGTGTGACAGTCATGGGAGTGAAGAACTATGAGCATTACCTCACACAGATGTATGGCGACTATATGAAGATACCAGATGGCGAACACCAGAAACAGCATAATTTCCATATACTCGACCTGAACCTGCCTTATAGAGAATACAAACAAAATACATAATATCACCATGAGTAGTATATTACATCAAGACATACTGCACACTCTGAATGGCCTGAGTGATGCAGAGAGAGCAAAATTTCAAGACTCCACCGTGCTCATCACCGGCTGTGGCGGTTTCCTGGGCTATTTCTTTATGAACTTCTTCTGTCAGTCGGCAGAGACGCTGGGCATAAAGAAGATCATCGGCCTGGACAATTTCATGCTGGGACATCCGGCGTGGATTGACCGTCTGGCACAGGATCCGCGTGTGGAGATAAAGAAGTTTGATATCATCCGCGACCGCATAGACCAGGTGGAGGGCGCCGGCGAGGCACAGTTCATCATACACATGGCGTCGATAGCCTCGCCCATGTTCTACCGCAAATACCCTATTGAGACACTCGATGCCAATATCTGGGGACTGCGCTCGCTGCTCGATTTCTATTGCGAGAAAGATATACGCGGCTTCCTCTTCTATTCTTCCAGCGAACTCTATGGCGACCCTGATGCTGAGCATGTGCCCACGTCGGAGAGTTACAACGGCAATGTGTGTGCCACGGGTCCCCGTGCCTGCTATGATGAGTCGAAGCGCTTCGGCGAGACCATGTGCATGCTTTTCGCACAGAAATACAACATGCCGATAGGCGTGGCGCGCCCGTTCAACAACTACGGCCCGGGCATGCGCACGGGCGACAAGCGCGTGCCTGCCGACTTCGCTCTGGCTGTGATGGAGAACCGCGACATAGAGATACTGAGCAATGGTTCGCCCACACGCACCTTCTGCTACATAGCTGATGCCATCTGCGGCTATCTCAAGATACTGCTCCACGGCACATACGACTACTTCAACATCGGTATCGAGAGTCCGGAAATCAGCATCGCCCGACTGGCTGAGATTTATGTGGAGGCTGGTAGGGAACTGCTGGGATATACCGGTGAGGTGCGCTACGCCGTGAGTGAAGACAAGGAATATCTCACCAACAACCCGCAGCGCCGTTGTCCGGATATCACCAAGGCCCGCACCATACTGGGATACAACCCCACCATCAGCGTGGAAGAGGGCGTGCGCCGCTTCTTGCAGTATTTGAAAGAGAGCGACAAGGGTGAATACCAGTGGTAATAACACATAGACATCAATCGATATGACAATAACAGTATTTGGATTAGGATTTGTAGGACTCACCACCTCTCTCGGTTTTGCCGAGTACGGACACAAGGTGTATGGTGTGGAGATAGACGAGGGCAGGTTGAACACCATACGCGGTGGTAAGTTGCCCTTCCTCGAAGAGGGACTCGACGAGGCTCTCAGTCGCCATCTCAACCACGGCTTCACACCTATAGGCACCGACTCGCTGTCTGCTGCCGTGTCAGAGAGCGACTGTGTGTACTACTGTGTGGGCACTCCATACGGCAAGGATGGTCAGGCTGACCTCACTTACCTCTTCTCTGCCATCGACCAGACGTTGGCTGTGCGTCCTGCCGACCGCTATCAGGTGTTGGTGGTGAAGTCTACCGTGCCGCCCTCTACAACAGCCAGCAAGGTGATACCTCATCTCGAGGCTCAGGGTCTGCGTGTAGGAGTGGATGTGGGTGTGGCCAACAACCCTGAGTTCTTGCGCGAGGGCCACTGCTGGGATGATTTCATGAATGCCGACCGCATAGTGCTGGGCGTAAGTGATGAGCGTTCCGCCGCTGTGTTGCGTTCAGTCTATGCCAGCGTGTCGGTGCCAGTCCACTGTGTGTCACTCAATACGGGTGAGTTTATCAAGTATCTGTCAAACACGCTCCTTGCCACTCTCATCAGTTACAGCAACGAGATGAGCATGGTGGCAGACACCATAGGCAACATAGATGTGGCCCAGGCCTTCCGTATCTTGCACGAAGACAAGCGGTGGGGTGGGGCGCAGATGGCGTCGTATGTGTACCCCGGCTGCGGTTACGGCGGCTACTGCCTGCCCAAGGACACCAACGCCCTCTATGCCGTGAGTCGCACTGCCGGTTTCGATGCCCAGATACTGCATCATGTCATTGACACCAACGACCGCATGCCCGAGTTTATCGCCAGCAAGATAGCACGAGCCATAGGTGATGACCGCAGTCAGGTCATCGGCATGTTGGGACTCTCGTTCAAGCCGGGCAGTGACGATGTGCGCGACACACCGTCTGCCAAGATCATCCGTGCCCTGCTCGATGCCGGCTATAAGCATGTCATTGCTTACGACCCCGTGGCTATTGACGAGTTTGCCCGCCGCTATGATTTGTCTGTGGGGTATGTGCGCAGTTACGAGGCTCTGCTCCAGCAGGCCGACTCGCTCGTCATCACCACCGCCTGGCCCGAGTTCGCCGATGTGCGCCA
>OMSQ01000228.1 GCA_900313805.1 uncultured Prevotella sp.
GTTGGTAGAGCATCGGACTGAAAATCCGTGTGTCCCCGGTTCGATTCCTGGAGGTACCACTCCTCCTTTCATTAGCCCGACGATGGTAATTGCCTGAATCGGGTTTTTTTATTGCATAAATTAGGGGCTCGGTGCTGTCTCAGCGCCGGGCCCTGGTTTGCAAAACTTCAAATTATAGCGAAACTAAGGAAAAAGATGTTTCGCGAAAAGAGCATAGTAACATCGAGTTATCTGATGAACAGCAGTTCGCGGTACTTTGGCAGCGGCCAGAGGCCATCATCGACCACGAGTTCAAGTTTATCTATCTGATAACGAATGTCATCGAGTTTTGGTTCTACAGTATCATGATATGCAATGGCTTTTTCGTGTTCATCGGCTATCTTGTTAGCCTTTTTCCGTGCCTCAACGAGTTCGTCCACCATGCGTTCAATGATGCTCGTTCGTTCTGCAATCTCCTCGATAATCTTTTTGTTTCGTGCCGAGAGTTTATTGGCCGTATCTGCTGGGAAAACCTTTGCCATATTGCACACATTTTGCAGTATAGCACTCTGATAGCGAGTGGCAACTGGAATGATGTGGTTCATGGATAGGTCGCCAAGTACCCGTGCCTCAATCTGGATTTTCTTGGTGTAAGTTTCCCATTTAACCTCGTTGCGTGCTTCCAGTTCTTTTTTGTTCATCACACCGAGACTTTCAAACATCTGTATGCTCTCTGGGTCGAGATAGCGTTCAAAAATCTTCGGGCACGACTTTTCCACATCCAGACCTCGTCTGGTGGCCTCTTCCACCCATTCATCCGAGTATCCGTTGCCATCGAAGCGGATAGGTTTGCAAGTCTTGATATCCTGTCTAAGTACATCAATGACAGCGTGGTAGACAGGCGAATGGCCAGTACCCTTAAGTTTCTGTTCCATTTCAGGAATGAGAGCGTCGACCCTTTTCTTGAAATTGACAAGAGCCTCAGCTACGGCAGAGTTGAGAGCAATCATGGCACTGGCACAGTTGGCTTCAGAGCCTACCGCACGGAATTCGAATCTATTTCCTGTGAAGGCGAAAGGTGAAGTGCGGTTACGGTCAGTATTGTCAATAAGAAGTTCAGGTATCTCAGGAATATCCATTTTCATACCCTGTTTTCCGTCCATGACGAGCAGGTTCTCTCGGTCGGCCATCTCTATATGGTCGAGCAGTTCAGAGAGTTGTTTTCCAAGGAAGGATGATATGATGGCAGGCGGTGCCTCATTGGCTCCGAGTCGGTGTGCGTTTGTAGCCGACATGATAGAAGCCTTAAGCAGTCCGTTGTGTCGATATACACCCATGAGTGTCTCGACGATGAATGTGGCGAAGCGTAGGTTCTGTTCAGGAGTCTTGCCTGGTGCATGTAGTAGGACCCCCGTATCAGTGGACAAGCTCCAGTTGTTGTGCTTACCGCTGCCGTTGATGCCGGCAAATGGTTTCTCATGTAGCAATACGCGGAAGCCATGCTTACGTGCCACCCGTTTCATCACCGACATGAGCAGCATGTTATGGTCAACTGCAAGATTAGTCTCTTCAAAGATAGGCGCCAGTTCGAACTGGTTTGGTGCCACTTCATTGTGTCGAGTTTTACAAGGAACGCCCAGTTCTAGAGCCACTATTTCCAGTTCCCTCATAAAAGCAGCCACGCGTTCAGGAATAGCTCCGAAGTAATGGTCGTCCATCTGCTGGTTTTTAGCCGAGTCATGTCCCATGAGCGTGCGTCCGGTGAGCAGCAGGTCAGGTCGTGCAGCATAGAGTCCCTCGTCAACCAGGAAGTACTCCTGTTCCCATCCGAGGTTTGACGTCACCTTTTTCACTTTTGGATCAAAGTAGTGGCACACGTCAGTAGCGGCCACATTCACTGCCTTAAGTGCTTTCAGGAGCGGAGCCTTATAGTCAAGAGCCTCTCCACTGTAACTTACGAACACCGTAGGAATACAGAGAGTATCATCTATGATGAAGACTGGCGAAGTGGGATCCCAAGCAGAGTATCCACGAGCCTCGAAAGTAGAGCGTATGCCACCAGAAGGGAAAGAAGAGGCGTCGGGTTCCTGCTGTACCAGCAGTTTGCCGCTAAATTCCTCTATCATGCCACCCTTACCATCATGTTCGATAAACGAGTCGTGTTTTTCAGCCGTTCCCTCCGTGAGCGGCTGAAACCAGTGAGTATAGTGAGTGACCCCCTGTTCCTTGGCCCACTGCATCATGCCAGCAGCCACGTGGTCGGCCATGTGTCGGTCGAGTCGTGCACCATTGTCTATCACGTTAATCATCTGCTCATAGACATCCTTAGGCAGGTATTTGTACATTTTCTCGCGATTGAACACCTTTCGTCCGAAGTACTCATAAGGTCTTTCACTTGGTGTTATTACGTCGAGAGGTTTTTTCTTGAAAGCCTCACCGACAACCTGAAATCTTAATGCCTCCATAATTTTTTGAATTTAAGTTATACTAACTATTGAATGATACACATGTATAAGATGACGATGCAAAGGTAAAAACAATACGAAAGAAAGCCATCGACCTTCTTTCGTTTTGTTTATTAAAAATCTATACAACTTACATTTTGCTAACTAATTTTGTAATCTTACGCCACCTTGCTTTAATATCTTACAAAGATACTTACTTTTACATTACAAAATGTCAGTCCTTGCTCCACACTTCTATTCTGTTGAGTGCCTCTTCAGTATTCTCATGGCTGCCAAAAGCAGTGAAGCGTACATATCCTTCGCCGCTTGGTCCGAATCCCACTCCAGGAGTACAGACCACCGATGCTCCATACAACAGTTGGTCGAAGAATTGCCATGACGGAGTGTTGTTTGGAGTTTTCATCCAAATATATGGTGCGTTTTCACCCCCATACACTTCATATCCGAGGTTTCGCAGGCGTGAAAGCATTCTGCAGGCATTGTCCATGTAATAGTCGATAGTGGCTTGAATTTGCTTTTTACCCTCAGGCGTGTATATTGCTTCTGCAGCACGTTGAGAGATGTAACTAGTGCCGTTGAACTTAGTAGACTGTCTTCTGAGCCAGAGTTGGTTGAGCGGAATACGTTCACCTTCGAAGGTTGAAACAGAGACTTCCTTAGGCACCACCGTATATCCGCATCTTACGCCTGTGAATCCAGCTGTTTTTGAGAACGAGCGAAACTCAACGGCACATTTTCTGGCGCCTCGTATTTCGTAGATAGAGTGAGGAATCTCCTTGTCGCGTATATAAGCCTGATAAGCAGCATCATAGAGAATCAGCGCATCGTTCTTGAGAGCATAGTTCACCCATTTACGCAGTTCCTGCTTGGTTATGACAGTGCCAGTGGGGTTATTTGGATAGCAGAGATAAATGACATCTACGGGTCGTCCGGATGGCAGAGGAGGAACAAATCCGTTTTCAGCCGTGCATGGCATGTAGCGCACATTTGTCCAGCGTCCGTCGCGGTAGTTGCCGCATCGTCCGATCATCACATTAGAGTCGATATAAACAGGGTATATAGGGTCAGTGACCCCTATGAAGTTATCCCAGTGTAGCAGTTCCTGGAAGTTTCCTGTGTCCGATTTCGCTCCATCGTTTATGAATATCTCGTCTATGGAGAGATGTACACCTCGAGAGAGGAAGTCGTTTTTTCTGATTGCCTCTCTGAGGAAGGCATATCCCTGTTCAGGCCCATAACCTCGAAATGTATCGGCGGCAGCCAGGTCATCGGCTGCGCGGTGCATAGCCTGTATTACGGCAGGAGCCAGCGGTTGCGTCACATCGCCTATTCCGAGCGATATGACCTTAGTTTTGGGGTGTGTCACTTTGAAAGCATTTACCTTCTTGGCGATGTCGGCAAACAAGTAGTTGTTTTGCAGGTTGAGGAAATGTATGTTTACTAAAGCCATAAAAAAAGAGAATTAAAGATTAAAGTTCCACCTCGCCGTCGAAGACGAACTCGGCTGGTCCAGTCATATAGACATGATTGTCAGACTCGCGCCATTCTATATCCAGAGTACCTCCATCCATGACAATTTTAGAGAGACGTGCTGCCCTTCCTGTGACGGCAGCTGCCACTGCCGTGGCGCAGGCCCCTGTGCCGCAGGCCATGGTTATGCCGCTGCCACGTTCCCACACGCGTGTGCGGATGTAGCCATCAGACTGGAGAGAAGCAAATTCGATGTTACACCTTTTTGGAAATGCGGGATGACATTCGAGAACTGGTCCGTGCTCTCCTACCCTGTCCACATCATCAGTAAAGATGACGAAGTGAGGGTTGCCCATTGATACGAAAGTACCATCCACTGGTGCCAGTGCAGGAATAAAGAGAGCATCGTCGTAAAAAGCAGGTTGCATCATATCAACTGTCACGCTATTCACCTGTCCGTCAGTCACATTCAGGAAGAGCGTCTTGATGCCAGACAGAGTGAGAAGTCTGATTTGGTGTTTGTCGGTCAGTCCACGTTCGTACAGATATTTGCCTATGCATCGTGAAGCATTTCCGCACATCATAGCCTCAGATCCATCCGCATTGAATATGCGCATGGAAAAGTCGGCCTCTGGCACAATACTCTTGTCGATGAGCACCAGTCCGTCGGATCCAACCCCTTTGTGCCTGTCGCTCCACTTTACAGCAGCGTCAGCTGGGTTGTCAACATCGTATTCCATGGCATTGACATATATATAGTCATTGCCACAGCCGTGCATCTTTGTAAATCCTATTTTGCCCATTCACCTTAGATATTCGTTCACTTTTCTTGCCACCTGTCGTCCGCTAGCGAGAGCCCTGACCACGAGCGAGGCGCCGTTGAGAGAATCGCCGCATACAAACACATTGTCGGGATAGGCTGGGTGTTGAGGTTTGAGGAATCCCATAGCGAGCAGCACCAATTCCGCCTTTATGATTTCCGGTTCACCTTTCTCGACCATGATGGGCCGTCCGCCTTCTGGGTTCGGTTTCCAATCTATTTCCTGCACCTTCACCCCAGTCAAATGTCCATTTTCCCCAAGGAACTCGAGAGTGTTGATATTCCATCGGCGTGTACATCCCTCTTCGTGTGAAGAAGTAGTTTTGAGTGTACGTGGCCAGTTTGGCCATGGGTTCTGCGGGTCATCAGGTCCTTCCACCGGTTTTGGCATTATTTCAATCTGAGTGACACTTTTGCATCCCTGTCTGTGAGCTGTACCGATGCAGTCTGAGCCAGTGTCGCCACCTCCTATGACGAGGACATTTTTGCCTTTAGCAGAAATACGTTCCTCTTGAGAGAAGTTCATGCCGGCGAGCACACGGTTTTGCTGAGAGAGCAGTTCGAGAGCGAAGTGCACTCCCTTTAATTCCCGTCCTGGTACTTTCAGGTCACGAGCAGATGGCGTGCCGGTAGCAATGACGACAGCATCGAATTCAATTTTCAAATCGTCGAGACTATCAGTAGATACAGGAAATTCGTATTTGAACACGATGCCCTCGGATTCGAGCAGTCTAATGCGTCGGTCGATAACAGCCTTGTTGAGTTTGAAGTTTGGTATGCCGTAGCGCAGCAGTCCACCTGCCCCTTCATTTTTTTCGAACACAGTGACCGAGAATCCCATCAAGTTAAGGTCATTGGCGGCGGCGAGTCCTGCTGGTCCGGCACCTATTACAGCTACCTTTTTGCCATTGCGCTGGATATCAGTATGGGGCTGTATGAATCCTTCCTGGAAAGCCATCTCAGCAATGGCACATTCATCTTCCCTATTAGTAGTAGGCTCGTGGTTGAATCGGTTGAGCACGCAAGCCTTTTCGCATAGAGCCGGGCATATTCGTCCAGTGAATTCAGGGAAGGGATTAGTACTTGAAAGCAGTTGGTAAGCGAGTTCCCAGTTGCCTTTATATAGTGCGTCATTCCATTCAGGTGCTTTATTACCTAAAGGACAAGCCCAGTGGCAGAAAGGCACCCCACAGTCCATACATCGTGATGCCTGTAGTTTTCTCTCTCGTGTGCTGAGAGTCTGTTCCACCTCTCCGAAATCATGAATGCGGTCATGAATGGGGCGATATCCTGCCTCTTGACGGTGTATTTCTAAAAATGCTTTTGGATTTCCCATGATTGTTTTCAAATTGACAGATTAATAATCCCTCTGAATATCGGCAATTTTTTCGTGTAGTCGTGCCATTTTCTCCTCCTCGAGTACCCGTTTGTATTCGATAGGCACCACCTGTATGAAGTCGTCCACATATCTATGCCAGTCATCGAGCATACGTCCTGCCAGGGCAGACCCCGTATGCAGATAATGTTGGCGTATGAGTTCGAGCAGTTCTTTGCGCGATACATTATCCTCGACGAGAGAGAGTTCCACCATGTCCATATTGCAGAAATAGTCGAACGTATGATCGGGGTCGTAAACATAGGCCATGCCTCCAGACATGCCTGCGGCGAAATTGCGCCCTGTAGTACCGAGCACCACGACCCTGCCTCCAGTCATGTATTCGCAGCAGTGATCTCCGGCGCCCTCGACGACAGCGATGGCTCCCGAGTTTCGCACAGCGAAGCGTTCACCGACCTTACCGTTTACATATAGTTCGCCACTAGTAGCGCCATAGAGTCCAGTATTACCTGCTATGATATTATCTTCGGCCTTGAAATTCTGGCCATATCTTGCAGGCGGCAGTATACTGATACGTCCTCCGCTGAGCCCTTTGCCAAAGTAGTCATTAGTCTCTCCTTCGAGTTTGATGTTCAATCCGTGTACTGCGAATGCTCCGAACGACTGTCCTGCAGAGCCTTTGAATTTGATATTGATAGTGTCGTCGGGCAAGCCCTGTTCGCCGTATTTCTTAGCTATCACGCCGGACAGCATAGTAGTAGTGGCACGGTCGGTATTTCGTATGGCATAGTCGAGCGACACCTCTTCTTGATTATCAATGGCCTTTTCGGCAGCCTTTATAATTTCCTCATCCTTGATTTTAGAGACCTTGGTATAGGCACCTCTATCCCAGTATAGAGCCAGCGCCTTGTCAGTCTCGGGTTTATGCAGTAGTCGGTGGAAATCAATAGTTTTTTGTTTGTCTGTGGCATTGTCGGTATTCACCTCAATGAGTTCCGTATGTCCGATTATTTCTTTGAGACTGTGCATACCCATCAGGCTGAGGTATTCGCGCACCTGCTGTGCTAGGAAAGTGAAGAAATTGACCACATAATCTGCTCTTCCCTCGAAGTGTTTGCGGAGTTCAGGATTTTGTGTGGCCACGCCCATAGGACAGGTGTTAGTGTTACATTTCCTCATCATCACACATCCCAGAACAATTAGCGGCAGAGTGCCGAAAGAGAACTCGTCGGCACCGAGCATAGCCATGATGACCACATCCTTCGCTGTTTTCAATTGTCCGTCGGTCTGCAGTCGCACCTGATTTCTCAGTCCGTTCATCACCAGCGTCTGTTGCGTCTCGGCCAGTCCTATTTCCGGAGAGATGCCTGCGAAGCGCATTGACGAAGCCGGGCTTGCCCCAGTGCCGCCCTCTGCTCCGCTAATGACTATGAGGTCAGCCTTGGCCTTGGCAACACCTGCGGCCACCGTTCCCACCCCGCTTTCAGCCACCAGTTTCACGCTGACGGCCGCAGTGGGGTTGATATTCTTGAGGTCGAAAATGAGTTGAGCCAGGTCTTCGATACTATATATGTCGTGATGAGGTGGCGGTGAGATTAGCGAGATGCCAGGAATGGCATTTCGTGTCTTTGCTATTATGTCGTTCACCTTGAATCCCGGCAGTTGTCCGCCCTCACCTGGTTTAGCTCCCTGAGCCACCTTAATCTGTATTTCCTCGGCATTGACCAGATATTCAGCTGTGACTCCGAATCTGCCACTTGCCACCTGTTTAGTCTTGCTAGAGAGGCTCACTCCGTCCACATCGGAATGATATCTTGCATTGTCCTCGCCACCCTCACCGGTATTGCTTCTGGTGCCCAGTCGGTTCATGGCAAGAGCCAGCGCCTGGTGAGCCTCTATGCTAAGAGCTCCGAAGCTCATAGCTCCAGTAACGAAGTGTTTCACGATAGATTCCACTGGTTCCACATCGTCAATAGGTGTTGGTACGGCAGCCTTTCTGAAGTGGAAGAAATCGCGTAGGAAGATAGGTTTTTCAGCATTATCCACGATATCTGCCCATTCCTTGAACATCTTGTACGACCCCAAGCGTGTAGCCAGTTGCAGTTTTGCTATAGTATCAGGGTTCCAAGCATGAAGAATGCCATCCTTACGCCAAGAGAAGAGACCATGGTTCTTGACAGGTGCTATGACAGAGGTGCTTTCCGCAGAGAAAGCCTGTTGGTGCAAAGCTATGGCATCTCGTGCAATCTCCTTCAGTCCGATTCCCCCAATAGTGCTGACCTCAGTGCCGAAATACCTACGAAGGAGGTCCTCTCCCAGTCCAATACTTTCAAAAATTTTTGCCCCTCGATATGAGCGTATTGTAGAAATACCCATTTTCGACATGATTTTCTTGAGTCCCTTGTCCACCGCTTTGATATAGTTTTTCTCTGCTGTGGCATATTCCTCCTGGATATTTCCTTTCTTTACCAGATCATCGAGGATAGCAAACGTCATATATGGACACAGAGCACTTGCACCATATCCAAGCAGGAGCGCAGCGTGCATAGTTTCCCGTATCTCTCCGCTCTCCACTATCAGTGCCGTCTGCACACGTTTACCCACGCTTATGAGATAGTGGTGTACAGCCGATACTGCCAAGAGGGAAGGTATTGGAGCATGATTCTCATCAATATCACGATCGGTCAGGATGATGTAGTTGACACCCTCATCGACACAGTTTTCTGCTTTTTTGCACAATTCATCGAGAGCCTTGCTGAGTCCCGTCTCTCCTTGTTCCACGGGGAAGAGCATGGGCAGTTTTTTTGTATTGAATCCTTTGTAGCGGATATTGCACAGTATATCGAGTTGAGTATTATTGAGCACCGGCTGTGGCAGTCTGACCATCTTGCAGTTGCTTGCATCAGGTGTAAGTATATTAGTTCCCACGGCGCCGATATACTCAGTGAGCGACATCACCAGTTCTTCTCGTATAGGATCTATTGCAGGGTTAGTGACCTGTGCGAACTGTTGCCGGAAGTAATTGAAGAACACCTGTGGACGTTCACTTATCACAGCCAGCGGAGTGTCATTGCCCATAGCAGCTACCGGTTCTTGTGCATCTGTTGCCATAGGAATGATAGTGCGGTCGATGTCCTCTTGACCGAATCCGAATTCCACTAGACGGCGTTGCAGATCATTCACAGAGTTGTCCACCTTTCGTCCACTCTTGAGTTTCTCCAGTTGCACTCTATTATCGCTGAGCCACTGTCGGTATGGATGCGCCTTAGCGAGTTGCTCTTTGATTTCTCCGTCATAATATATTTTTCCTTCGAGAGTATCTACGAGCAGTATTTTTCCTGGCTGTAGTCGTCCTTTGCTCACCACGTCAGCAGGTTCAAAGTCCATCACCCCCACTTCAGAAGCCACGACCATCATCCCTTGTCGTGTGATGGTGTAACGTGAGGGTCTTAGTCCGTTTCTGTCAAGCATACCTCCGGCATATCGTCCATCGCTGAAGAGCAGGGCAGCCGGTCCATCCCATGGTTCCATGAGTATGGAGTGATACTCATAGAAAGCCTTCAGGTCTTCCGATATTGGGTTTTTATCGTTGAAGCTCTCTGGCACCAGTATTGCCATAGCCTGTGGCAGCGACAATCCGCTCATGGTGAGGAATTCGAACACATTGTCGAGGCTAGCCGAGTCGCTCATACCTTCCTGGACAATGGGTTTTATTTCCCGTATGTCACCCAGAGCATCACTGTTAAGCACCGACTCCCTGGCCTTCATCCATCCTCTGTTACCTCGAATGGTATTGATTTCGCCGTTGTGTGCCAGCAGTCTGAAGGGCTGTGCCAGACTCCATGTAGGGAACGTATTGGTAGAGAAGCGCGAATGAACCAGAGCCAGTCCGCTGGTGAAATAAGGATTAGAGAGGTCGGGGAAATATCTCCTGAGCTGTCCGCTTGTCAGCATACCCTTATAGATGATATTCTTGCTTGAAAGCGAGCAGATATAGAAATCGCTGTTGCTTATGCGGTTTTCTATGCGTTTTCTTATTATGTACAAGAGGCGGTCGATGGTTGAAGTCTGTTCCTCTGTGGCCCCCGTGACGAAAATCTGTTTGATAGCTGGTTCCACGTCCCTTGCCGCTTTACCGAGGACCTCAGGACAAGTAGGCACCGTGCGCACGTGCATGAGTTGGAGGCCTTTGCTTTCGATTTCCTCAATCATCACACTGAGGATTTGTTCCTGAGCCTTTTCATCTTTAGGCATAAAAACCAGTCCAGTTCCATATCGTCCCTTTTCGGGTACCGGTATGCCCTGTAGCAGAATAAACTCATGAGGAATCTGCAGCATGATACCAGCGCCGTCGCCCGTTTTGTCACGAGTTTCCGCTCCACGGTGTTCCATGTTCTCGAGTACACGCAGAGCATTGTCTACGAGCTCATGACTTTTGCCCCCGTGGATATTAACCACCATGCCAACGCCACATGCATCGTGTTCATATTCCCGTTGATATAGTCCGTTTTGCATTTCCGGTAAAACAGTTTGAAGTTTGCTATTTGCCATATTATCCTAACTTTTACCTAAATTGAAGTTTATAACCGCCTGCAAAGGTAAATCATTTTGTTTATTTACACAAAGAATATTCTAACAAAATTCAAAGAAATATTTTATTAAATTGACACTTTGAACAGTTATAGCAAAATATCATAACATTTTGTCAACTCAAACACATAATACAACATGCAATTCTAACACTTTGTCAAAAGCAGAAATTGGTTTGCAGCGACCAAGAGTACTACAAGTTTTAATAATATAAATATGTATTGTTATCAAAACAGCAACGAAATACATTTATTTTAAAAAAAATCGTCGAAAAATTTGCCAGTTTAAAACAAACAATATAACTTTGTCCCCGAAAATCGAACACAACATATAAGCAATGAAAATGAAGCAAAACAATTGGTGGTGGCTGCGCTCAAGATTCAAAAAATCGTGAGAGAGTAGCCGTATACCTATTGGTTTGCACCAGATAGAGACAAGAGAGGCCATTCGTTCTTACGAGAGGCCTCTCACTTTTTTTAGACGTATAATAACACACATAATTCAGAACAAGATGAAATATCAAGCAGACGAGAAAGGATTTTATGGAGAGTTTGGCGGGGCATACGTGCCAGAGATACTCTACAAGTGTGTGCATGATCTGCAGGATGCCTATATTCCGATAATAGAGTCTTCGGAATTCCAGTCAGAGTATCGTGCATTGTTGAAAGACTATGTAGGCCGGCCATCGCCCCTGTACCATGCCAAGCGTATGAGCGAGCGTTATCATTGTCAGTTGTATCTGAAGCGTGAAGACCTGAACCACACAGGTGCCCACAAGATAAACAATACCGTTGGTCAGATACTCCTTGCAAAGAAGATGGGCAAGACACGCATCATAGCTGAGACGGGAGCTGGTCAGCACGGTGTGGCAACCGCCACCGTATGTGCTCTGATGGGCATGCGATGTGAGGTATTCATGGGCGCGACAGATGTAGAACGTCAGCACACCAATGTGGAACGAATGAAGATGCTGGGTGCAGAGGTTCACCCTGTACGAACTGGCAACATGACCCTTTCCGACGCATGCAGCGAGGCCATTCGTGACTGGTGTTGTCATCCAGCCGACACGTTCTACATTGTTGGCAGCACGATGGGTCCCCACCCCTATCCCGACCTTGTAGCTCGCATGCAGAGCATCATCTCAGAGGAGATAAAGTGGCAGTTAGAAGAGCAGACAGGCCGTAGCTATCCCGACTATCTGATAGCCTGCATAGGCGGTGGCAGCAATGCCGCAGGCACCATCTACCACTTCATGGACGACGATAGAGTGAAGATAGTGCTGGCTGAGGCCGGTGGTCATGGTTGGCAGACGGACCACACAGCCGCCACCATACACAAGGGTACGACAGGCATACTTCATGGTGCCAAGATGCTTGTTATGCAGGACGACGACGGACAGATACAGGAGGCCTATACCATATCTGCCGGTCTTGACTATCCCGGAGTGGGTCCCATGCACTGCCACATGGCAAAGCAGGGGCGCACCCGAGTGCTGAGCATCAACGATGACGAAGCCATCTATGCAGGCTATGAGCTCACCCGGATGGAAGGCATCATACCAGCCATAGAGAGTGCCCATGCCGTGGCGGCACTACAGAAGTTGAATTTCAATCCAGACGATGTAGTAGTGCTCACAGTGAGCGGCCGTGGCGACAAGGATGTAGAAACTTATCTTAACAACAAAAAAATGGCAAAAGAATATGGAAACTTTTAAATATACCACGACAAGCAAGACCATATTAGCGGACCTCAACACGCCAGTAGGAGTGTACATGCGTCTGCGCGACCTGTATCCTCAGAGTGCATTGATGGAGAGTTCCGACTATCACGATGCCAACAATTCCCGTTCCTACATTGGCATAAGTCCGATATCCAGCATAGCCATAGCCCATGGAGAAGCAGTAGTCAATTATCCTGATGGCAACGTCATTCGCCAAAGACTGAGCAAGCAGTACAGCACAGACAAGGCCATCCACGACCTCATAGACCGAATAGAGGTGAGAGGCGAGCATTCCAATATTTGCGGTTTATTCGGTTACACCTCCTTCAATGCCGTGAGATACTTTGAGGACATCGAAGTGAAGGACGAGACACAAGAAAAGAACGACGCCCCAGATATACTATACATACTGTACAAGACCGTAATAGAATTTGACCATCACAACAACATGTTGACCGTTGTTACCCTTGGCGGCAGTTCAGAAGCAGAGAACATATTGAAAGCGATGAACAGGCAGAACATTCAGTCATACGGTTTTCGCCCAGTTGGAGACGTGTACAGCACACTGACCGATGATGAGCACCGCTCAAACATTCGTCGTGGTATACAGCACTGTAAGCGTGGCGATGTTTTTCAGATAGTGCTATCTCGGCGTTTCATACAGAAATACGAGGGTGACGACTTCAAGCTCTACCGTGCCCTTCGCAGCATCAACCCGTCGCCCTACCTGTTTTATTTCGACTTCGGCGGTTTCAGGATTTTCGGTAGTTCCCCCGAGACCCATTGCCGTATAGTTGGCCGGAAGGCCTATATAGACCCGATAGCCGGCACTACCCGTCGCAGCGGTGATGCCGAGTCAGACCTTCGGGGAGCAGAGTATCTGCGTAACGACCCCAAGGAGAATGCCGAGCATGTGATGTTAGTAGACCTGGCCCGTAACGATCTGAGCAGGAACTGTCACGAAGTGAAAGTTGACTTCTACAAGGACCTGCAGTACTATTCACATGTGATACATCTGGTGAGCAGAGTGAGTGGTGTGCTTGATGAAGGAGCCGACCCTGTCAAGGCCTTCATAGACACCTTCCCTGCCGGTACTCTAAGTGGTGCTCCGAAAGTGCGTGCCATGCAACTCATCAGCGAGTATGAGCCCCACAACCGTGGTGCATACGGTGGTTGCATAGGAATCATAGGTTTAGATGGCACTCTCAACCAGGCCATCACTATCCGCACCTTCGTATCGCGCAACGGCGAGTTGTGGTTTCAAGCCGGAGGTGGCATAGTGGCAAAGAGCGATGTGGAGTATGAACTACAAGAAGTGAACAACAAACTTGGCGCTTTACGGAGAGCCATAGAAAAAGCAGAGATATTATGAGAATAGCAATAATAGACAACTACGACTCATTTACATACAACCTGAGTCATTTAGTCAAGGAACTGGGAGTAGAGGTCACTGTATTACGTAACGACCAGTTTGAACTCACAGAATTGTCACAATACAGCAAGATAATACTCTCGCCCGGTCCAGGTATTCCGTCAGAAGCCGGTCTGTTATGCGATGTCATCCGCACCTACGCAGGCAAGAAGCCCATTCTTGGTGTCTGTCTTGGTCACCAGGCAATAGGTGAGGTGTTTGGTGCGAAGTTGGAGAACCTGAGTGAAGTCTTTCATGGAGTGGCCACACCCTGCCATATAGTAGCTGATGAGCCGATCTTCACTGGTATGGAGCGCGACTTCACCGTAGGTCGTTATCACTCATGGGTAGTATCCAGAGACGAGCTGCCATCTTGTCTTGAGGTGACAGCAGAGAGTGATGAGGGTCATATAATGGCACTTCGTCACAAGACACTTAATGTACATGGCATACAGTTTCATCCAGAGAGCGTACTCACTCCAGAAGGGAAGAAAATGATACAAAACTTTTTATTTCTATAAAAAACGACACATTAAGATATGGAACAGACAATGAAAGGCTATCTCTTCCGCCTATTAAATCACGAAGAGCTCTCTCGCGAAGAGATGAAGACAATACTCATAGGTATCACCCATAGTGAATATCCCAACGAGCAGATAACAGCCCTGCTTACCTGCTTGCAGATGCGTGGAGTGACAGTAGAAGAGCTGTTAGGTTTCCGTGACGGCATCTTGGAGACCGGTGTCCCTGCTATACTCAACTCAGACCGCTACATAGATGTGGTAGGTACAGGTGGCGACCGCAAGAACACCTTCAACATATCGACCACGTCCTGTTTTGTGATAGCAGGTGCCGGTTATAAGGTGGCCAAGCATGGGAACTATTCAGCCACGAGCGTGTCGGGTGCCAGCAATGTCATCCAGCATCACGGCATTAAGTTCACTGACGACATAGACAAGTTGAACCGTTCGCTCAACGAAGCCGGTATAGTATATCTTCATGCCCAACTGTTTGCGAAGGCCATGAAATTTGTGGGTCCGATACGCAAGGCCCTACCCTTCCCCACCATCTTCAATCTATTGGGTCCGATAGTCAATCCTTCGCGTCCGAAGTGCCAGTTGCTGGGTGTTGCCAACCTGGACCAGATGCGTCTGTACAACAGTGTGTATCAGAAACTCGGTATAGACTACGGCATAGTGAACTCCATAGACGGATATGACGAGATATCACTGACTGGTGATTTCAAGGTTACCACCAACGACTACGAGCGTCTGTTCTCACCCAAGGACCTTGGTTTTGCCATAGCCAAGCCCGAGGAGTTGGTGGGTGGTGCTACAGAAGAGGAGGCGGCAGCCATCTTCGATGCCGTACTAGAGAACCGTGCCCTTCCAGCCCAGAAGAACATAGTTTTGGCCAATGCCGCCTTTGGCATACAAGTATTGGAAAATGGAAAGAAGGACATAGAAGAATGTATAGAGATAGCTCGAGAGAGTATAGACAGCGGCAGTGCCCTGCTTACGTTCAAGAAGTTTGTGGAACTCAACTCATGAAAACATGACAGATGTATTACAAGAAATCATTGCCCATAAGCATAAGGAAATGGAGTGCCTTTATGCGAAAAAGCCATCATTGCGTTCAGCATTACTTGAAAGTGCTACAGGCATCATCGCAGAGTTTAAACGTCGGTCACCCTCAAAAGGCTGGATAAAACAGGACGGCAGTGCAGACATCATCCCCTTGTCATATCAGCAGCATGGTGCCTCAGCCCTCTCAATACTGACCGACGAGCACTACTTCGGCGGCTGCGATGATTTCATCCGTCGTGCCCGTAAGAGTGGCGTGACACTTCCAATACTCTACAAGAACTTCGTGATAGACGAGTCGCAAGTCTATGCCGCAGCCCTCTGTGGTGCTTCAGCCATACTTCTTATAGCCTCCTGCCTCACCAAGTCAGAATCTAAGAAGTTGATGGAGAAAGCCCACGAGTTAGGAATGGAGGTATTGCTTGAGATGCACTCAGAGCAGGAACTGGAGTATGCCGATATTGAGCCGGATGTCTGTGGCATAAACAACCGCAATTTGGGTTCCTTTGTCACCGATGTGGAGAACAGTTTCCGACTGGCAGGAAAGTTGCCTAAGGATGCAGTGATAGTGAGCGAAAGCGGTATATCCGACCCAGTAACAGTGAAAGCCCTCCGTTTGGCAGGTTTTCGCGGTTTCCTCATGGGAGAGCACTTTATGAAATGCGATAATCCTGGTCTGGCGTTGTCCCGTTTTATTTCATCATTATGATAGTGAAAGTGTGTGGCATGCGCGATGCCGTCAACATTCGCGAGGTGGAAGCATTGGGTATAGACCTGATGGGTTTCATTTTCTGGCCTAAGTCAAGTAGATTTGTTGTCAAGCGTCCAGACTACCTGCCCATCCGGTGCAAGCGAGTAGGCGTGTTTGTGGATGAAGATACAGAGCGGGTATGTCGCATCGCTGAAGACTATATGTTAGACTACATACAACTTCACGGTCATGAGAGACCGGAATACTGCTCAAGTTTGCAGGGCAGGCATATCATCAAGGCCTTCAACATCTCAACAGCAGACGACCTTGCCCATACCTTGCCCTATGAAGGTCTTGTAGACTACTTTCTCTTCGACACCAAGGGCAAGTCTGTTGGTGGAAACGGCGAAAAGTTTGACTGGAGAGTACTTAACCATTATGACGGTTCCACACCGTTCATCCTCAGCGGTGGCATAGGGCCCGAGGATAGAGTCAGCATAGAGAACTTTCACCATCCCAGGTGCGTAGGCATAGACCTCAACTCCCGTTTTGAAAATGCTCCAGGAAAAAAAGACATAAAAAAACTCAAAACATTTATAGAATCATTATGAATAAGATAAACGCCCTTTTTACGAACAATAGAGACAAGAAGATACTATCATTGTATTTCTGTGCCGGTTGTCCCACCCTTGAAGGAACATCGGATGTGATACTCACCATGCAACGTAGAGGCATATCCATGATAGAAGTGGGCATACCCTTCAGCGACCCCTTGGCCGATGGTCCTGTGATACAGAGTGCAGCTACTCAAGCCTTGAAGAACGGCATGAACCTACGCACCCTATTTTCCCAGTTGCGTGATATAAAAGACCAGGTAGAAATACCATTAGTGCTGATGGGTTATCTTAACCCCATACTCCATTACGGCATAGAAGCGTTTTGCCAGTCGTGTGTAGATTCCGGTGTGAGCGGTATCATCATACCCGATCTGCCTTTTGACGATTACCTCAAAACCGTGAGGCCCGTGGCCGACCGCTACGATTTGCGTATCATCATGCTCATCACTCCCGAGACGAGTGAGGATCGCATACGCTTCATAGACGACAACACCGATGGTTTCATCTACATGGTATCGTCAGCCAGTATCACCGGCGCCCAGAATAGTTTTGACGAGCAGAAACAAGCCTATTTTCGTCGTATAAATCAGATGAACCTTCGCAATCCTCGCATGATTGGTTTTGGCATCAGCAACAAGCAGACATTGCAAGCTGCCCAGGGGAATGCCGCCGGTGCCATCATCGGTTCAAAGTTTGTCACTCTGCTTAACGAGAGCCAAGGAAATGCGGACATAGCACTTGATAAGTTGTATGAAGCGCTGAGTAAATAACGATTGCGCCAGAAGTGACATTTTGTCTGAATTTATCATAGTATCAGTACAAAAAGCAATCAAAATCGGAGATTCTGACGCACTTTACTTACACATTGCAACAATAACCAAAGCCTATATAGCATAAAGTCATAATTTTCTTGTGTATTATTACAATATGTTGTTTCTTTGCACCCAAGAAGCAACATATTGTAATTTTAAACAGGAAAATATTATGAAGGTAAAAAGACGTTGGATAGTTCTGATGACGGCGATAACGATAATAGCCGTTGCCGGTTTGGTGGTTGGCGAGCCGTCGTTTGAGTGTGACTGGTCAGTAATTTCCGCTGCAGACGTAGCATGGTTGATTACCGCCACGATATTTGTATTGATGATGACCCCTGGTCTGTCGTTCTTTTATGGCGGCATGGTAGGTGCTAAGAATGTAATATCCACCATGCTGCAATCGTTTATCGCCATGGGTCTTATCTCAGTTTTGTGGGTTGTTATTGGTTTTTCCTTGTGTTTCGGTGACGACATTGGCGGAGTGATAGGCAACCCGATGACATTCCTTATGTTTCACGGTGTTGGCTCAGATGTATATACCACGCCTGCAGGCAATGTATTGGGCGGTGCCACCATCCCGTTGGCTCTCTTTGCACTTTTCCAGATGAAGTTTGCCATCATCACCCCGTCGTTGATAACCGGTTCCTTTGCCGAGCGTGTGCGGTTTTCAGCTTACATGTTTTTCATGATGTGGTTTTTCTTTTTCATCTACTGTCCGTTGGCTCACATGACATGGCATCCGGAGGGTTTGTTCATGCGTTGGGGCGTAGTGGACTTTGCCGGCGGCATAGTTGTTCATGCTTCGTCAGGAGTAGCGGCATTGGCAGGAGCCATTTATCTGGGTAGGCGCAGTACAGCGAAGAGCGAGCCTGCCAACATACCCTTTGTACTACTTGGAGCCGCCCTATTGTGGTTGGGATGGTTTGGTTTCAATGCAGGTTCATCCCTCCATGCCGATGGTCAGGCAGTGAAAGCCTTTCTCAACACCAACACAGCATCTGCTACAGCCATGATGACGTGGTTATTCTTTGACTGTCTGCATGGCAGGAAGCCGTCAGCCATGGGTGCCGCTGTAGGTTGCGTAGTGGGTTTGGTTGCCATTACCCCCTCTGCCGGCTACGTGACAGTAGGTCAGAGCATATTTATCTCCTTTGTAATAACGTTGATATGCAACGTGGCCGTTTACTGGCGTTCGCGCAGCAGCATAGACGATGCCCTTGATGTATTTCCCACCCATGGCACAGGCGGTATCTTCGGCACGGTGCTGACAGGTTTTTTCATACAGGAGGGTCTGATAGCCGGTACCTGGGAAGGAGTAGTAGTATTCCTTTATCATCTGCTAGCCATCGTGATAGTATTCGTCTACACCTTTGCGATGAGTTGGTTAGGTTACAGACTGATTGACAGTCTGATACCCATGCGAGTATCCACCTACAGTGAGAAAGTAGGACTAGACTTCTCCCAGCACGACGAGCACTATGGTCTGGCCTATATTGGCGAGCGCGAACTAGCAGAATACGAAGAGCACATAAAAGAGAAAGAACATCACTGAGCATATCTGGTTTCTGGCATAGCAGCGCATTCATAAATCGTGCCCAGATATGCATATCCCCCTCTCCCGCAGCATAAACGGAGAGGGGTTTTTCGTATGAGTATGACGTTTTGCATCATAAGGACACGTTTTTGATGCAAGATGTAAACAAAATGACAACGAA
>OMSQ01000040.1 GCA_900313805.1 uncultured Prevotella sp.
AAGCGGATACTGCTGTTGAGCATCTTGTAAGCCTCAGAAGGTTGGCTGCGAGGCACCACACGGTCGCCGGCAATCACAATAGAGCTCTGTGCAAAAGCCATGGAAGTAGCCATGCACAATAGGAATAAAACAAATAGTTTTTTCATAATGGTAAAAATATTAGTGAATAATAAAAAATCATTTTAAGATAGCCTAAAATAGCCTAGAATGAATTCAACCATGCCTTGAGGTCCATTATCATTTCGATATGATATTTGAATGCGATGCTTGAGCCCCATCCGTGTCCGCCGTCGGGATAGACATGTAGGGATGCCGGCACATCGTGCCGATAGAGTTCCATATAGTAGTTGGCTCCGTTGGCTGGCAGTACCACATGGTCGTCGTCGCACAGGGCAATCCATGCCCTGGGAGTCATGCGGGTGACCTGTTGGTCGGCGCTGTATTCCTTTTCCACCCTTTTCTTAGACCCTTTACCCAGGAAATTATCGTGCGTTCCTTCGTGGGTAAACCCATGCATCATGGTGATTACAGGATAGAAGAGTATCTGAAAGTTGGGTGCAGCCTCCTTCTTAGCCTGTGTAGCCACTGTTGCTGCCAGGTGTCCGCCTGCGGAGAAGCCCATGATACCCACCTGGTCTGCGTTCACATGCCATGACTGGGCATTGTGCCTTACCAGTCGTATGGCAGCTTCGGCATCGGCGATGGGAATCTCTGGTTTGCCGTTTGGCATGCGATATTTCAGCACTATGGCTGCAATACCCTGGTTATTGAGGAAAGAAGCCCATTCGTGTCCTTCATGCTGTAGCGCGAGGTGTTCGTAGGCACCGCCAGGACAGATGACCACGGCACGCCCTGTGTTCTGTCGCGCCTCGGGCAGATATATCCACACCTTGGCTGTATCAGACGGATCACCATTGCTCTTACGCGGTCCGTCAGGGTAGAGAGGTGTCTCGTATGCTCTCTGTGCCGCCATACCGACAGTTATCAGAGAGAAAAGCAACAAAACAGTTATTCTTCGTTTCATATTCCTTATATTTTGTGTGCAAACTCGTTTTTTTATTTGCAAAGATAGAAAAGATTTGCTAATATTGCAAAATATAACCAACGAAAAGAATAAAACTGTTTACAATATGAATCCACATCCGTTACATATCTTCAGTCACTGTCCCAGGTGTGGCAGCAACCATTTCACAGACCATGATGAAAGGAGCAGACGCTGTGAGGACTGCGGTTTCGTGTATTACCTTAACGCCAGCGGTGCTACAGCAGCGATTATAGAGAACAGTCACGGTGAGTGGCTTGTTATCCGCCGTGCCAACGCCCCTGCCGCCGGCACGTTGGACCTGCCAGGCGGATTCATTGACATGGGCGAGACGGCAGAAGAGGGAGTGGCAAGAGAGGTCAGGGAAGAGACGGGACTGGAAGTGACCTCTGTGCACTACCTATGGAGCATACCCAACAGATACGAATACAGTGGCATGTCCATACCCACGGTAGACCTGTTTTTCCATTGCGCAGTAGCTGATGACAGTTGTGTGATAGCGGCCGATGATGCTGCCGAATGTATGTGGGTGAAGGCAGAGGAACTACGTCCCGGGGACTTCGGTCTGCACTCCATCAGCGAGGGAGTGCGCCGCATGCTGGCTAAGCGTGGTCTGCGTGGCGCATGCGCTGCTGCAACTGGAAGATAGCAGGCAACAGCAGACAGAACGAGAAACCAACAGCCATCAGCACACGCAGAGTGGAACCGAACACCTGTTCCAGGGTCATGTCACTCATGCCTGGCATGATATTCACCGACACGTATGCCACCGTGTTGTTCACCCAGTGCAGGAGCACGCCAGGCAATATGCTGCCTGTGCGATAGTACATCCAACCCATTAGGAGGCCGATGAGGAAGGCGTGTGGCATCTGTGCGGGATTGGCATGCACCAGTGCAAATAGCAGAGCCGAAAGAGCTATGGCAACCCATGAGGAACGCAGCGAGCCCATGAGCGACCGCAGTATGGCTCCGCGAAATACGACCTCCTCGGCCAGCGGTGCCAACAGGCACAGCGCCACATAGCCCCATGGCGAGGACAGCATCTCGGCAAAAAGAGCGGCATTGACATCGGGCAGGTTCAGCCATTCCAACAGAGCTTGAGAGGGCAGCAGGGTGCCCAGGGCCGCTATGACCACCCAGAAGAACACGCCCCACGGACGCGTGCGAAGATAGGATGGAGACAGGCGACACCAGCGTGCCCAGAGGAAAACGATGAGAACCACCACACTGTAGGCCGTGGAAGTGACCAGAAGCATGGGCGCGGTGAAAGAGACATTACCCTGTGCGATATCAGCCAGTGCCTGCGACATGCTGCTGTCACACGCCAGCCAGGGTATTATGACAGCGTAGGTGACAACCAACTGAATAGCAACAAAGGTGATAAGATATATAAAGGCCCGTTTCATAAAAATTATTCTTCCAACTTCTCCAACTCCTGGTCGAACAGCTCGTTGACCATGCTCACGTCGTAGCGTAACTGACAGACCAGAGCTTCAGGAGACGAGAAGCGGCGCTCCTCGCGCATACGGTGGCATAGCGCCACCATGACCTTCTGTCCGTATATCTCTTCGCTGAAGTCGATGATGTGGACTTCCAATGTGGGGCGGTCACCCTCGAAGGTGGGGCGCATGCCAATGTTCATGACAGCCCTGTGAATGCGCATGCTATGCTCCAGACGCACCTTGACGGCATAAACACCACGCAAAGGCAACAGTTTCCGTTCATCATCCACGTTGATATTGGCTGTGGGGAAGCCCAATTCCCTACCCTTCTGATATCCGTGTACCACGGTGCCGAAGAGAATGTATGGATGTCCCAGACATTCCTCTGCGCTGTCTACCAGTCCACGAGAGAGTAGTCGTCTGACTCGCGAACTGCTCACCGGCCTGCCCTTGTGGTGCATGACCGGTGCAATAGAGAGGGATATACCCAGTTCCGCTGCATAACGACGATAGTCGTCTGCTCCCTCCAGCCGATTGTGTCCAAAGCGATGGTCATAGCCCACGACCAAATGCCTTACATGTAGACGCTCGGATAGCATCTGTTGCATGAACTGCCTAGCGGAGAGGGCGGCCAACTGTTCTGTGAAAGGAATGACCACACACACATCGATTCCAGACTTTGAGAGTAAGACCAGCTTTTCGTCGAGTGTGGTTAGCAACTGCGGCTGGTAATCCTTGTGCAGCACCTCACGCGGGTGAGAGTCGAAGGTGATGGCCATGGACAGCAATCCACACCGCTCTGCCTCCTTACACACTACAGATAGCAACTGGCGGTGTCCGCGATGCACGCCGTCGAAGAAACCTATGGTTGCAACAGATGGTTCGCACACGGCATCAGGCTGACTGCTTAGGTATATAGTTCTCATTGGCAGAAGACGTAATTAGTATGGGTGCAAAAATAAACAATAATTCTGAGAAATAGAAAAAAAATAGTATTTTTGCAGTCGCTATGTAGACAAATAATCATGACAGAAAAAGATTTTCTGGTGCACAAGCTAGAACACCGCGACATAAAGCCCACCTCCACCCGTCTACTCATACTGCATGAGATGATGCGTGGCGACGAGACCGTGAGTTTGCCGGAACTGGAACGTCTGCTGCCCACCATTGACAAGTCTACCATTTCCCGCACGCTGACCGTCTTCCTTCTACACCGTCTGGTACATGCAGTGGATGATGGCAGCGGAGCATTGAAGTATGCTGTATGTGATGACAGCTGCGACTGCACCGTAGAAGATGAGCACACACATTTTTATTGCACGGAGTGTCACCGCACTTTCTGTCTCACCCACATCCACGTGCCGGTGGTGGCGCTGCCCCCTGGTTTCACCCTGGAGAGTGTGAACTACGTGCTAAAGGGCCTTTGTCCCGCCTGTTCAGAAAGGAGGGAGGCTGCATGCAGATAGGCGACATACGCTTTAGTGAGCGTCCTGTGTTTCTGGCACCGATGGAGGATGTGACGGACATTGGTTTTCGTATGCTGTGCAAACGCTACGGAGCCTCAATGGTGTATACAGAGTTTGTAAGTGCCGAGGCTCTGGTGCGCAACATCAAGAGCACTGTCAGCAAACTCACCATCAGCGACGATGAGCGTCCTGTGGGCATACAGATATACGGCAGGGATGCCGATGCCATGGTTGAGGCGGCGAAGATAGTAGAGGAGGCACATCCCGACGTGATAGACCTGAATTTCGGCTGTCCAGTGAAGAAGGTGGCCGGCAAGGGTGCCGGTGCCGGCATGCTGCGCAATATACCGTTACTGCTCGATATCACGCGGAGGGTGGTGGATGCCGTGCATGTTCCTGTGACCGTGAAGACCCGTCTGGGTTGGGACCATGACAACATCATCATAGAGGAACTGGCCGAGCAACTGCAGGACTGCGGCATACAGGCACTCACCATACATGGCAGGACACGTTCGCAGATGTACACCGGCTGTGCCGACTGGCAACCCATAGGCCGTGTGAAGAGCAATCCTCGCATTCGCATACCCATCATCGGCAATGGCGACATCACCTCAGCCCAGGAGGCCGAAGAGGCCTTTGAGCGGTATGGTGTGGATGCTGTGATGGTGGGCAGAGCTTCGTTTGGCCGCCCATGGATTTTTCGTGAGATGCGGCAGTTGCTGGATGGCGTGAAGACAGACGAGGTGATGGACTTCAAGTGGAAGCTCTCAGTATTGCGCGAGCAACTGCTCATCAATGTGGAGCGCATAGACGAATATCGCGGTATACTGCACACCCGCCGACACCTGGCAGCCACCCCTCTGTTTAAAGGAATCCCCAATTTCCGCCCCACGCGCATCAGGATGCTTCAGGAAGACCACCTGGAGCCTCTGCTGGGCATATTGGCAGAAATTGAGGATATGATGTGTAACGAGTGACTGCAATCCTACTCGGCAGAGAACTCGTCCTTGCCCACTCCACAAAGCGGACATACCCAGTCGTCGGGCAGGTCGGCAAAGGCAGTACCGGGTTCTATACCATTCTCGGGGTCACCAACTGCGGGGTCATACACATAACCGCAAACATCACATACAAATTTTTCCATAACTGTAAAGGTTTTTAGTTTATATCTGACAAAAATATAATCATTCCAGGTGTTTCTCCACCTTCCCGACTATAGTATCGGGCGATATGTCTTTCATACATTCCCAGGTACCAAAACGGCACGGTTTATTGCCATAGATGCTGCACGGCCGACAGGTGAGAGGCAGTTGTACGGCATCGTCAACACTCTGTCCCCATCCCATGAAGCCGGCCACGGGGTGTGTAGCACCCCACACACTGACCACGGGTGTGCCTACGAGAGATGCGAAGTGCATATTGGCACTGTCCATGGAAAGCATTACATCGAGATGACTCATGAGGATGAGTTCCTGTACCAAACTGGCAGCAGTCTGAGAAGCATCGGTACACTGTGGATAATCGGTACACCATCGTGTGAGAATGGGTGTTTCCGTATCCCCTCTGCCGAAGAGGAAGATGCGTGCCTTTGGGTGACGCAGACATAACAAGCTCACCACCTGTTCCATCTGTTCTATGGGATAGATTTTGCCCTGATGGGCAGCGAATGGTGCTATTCCTATCCACGACGCGCCTTCAGTTTTCTCTCCCACCACAGACGGCAACAGCGAGAGGTCGCCTCCCTGGGGCGGGAATATGGATGAGAACTCCATACGTACGGGATATCCCAGACGTGTGAGCACCTCGGCATAATTGTCGAAGGGAGAGGGCTGCTGTATGAGCTTTTTATTGACTCGTGCCACCAACCGCTTTCGTCCGTTGCGGTGCTTGTCAATATGTGCCACTGGCACACGGTCGAGTGTGAATCGCCATCGGAGGTAATGCGAGCGCAACACTCCATGCATGTCGGCCACAGCCGTGAAATGCTTGGCCTTGAGTCGGCGATACAGTCTTGAGAGACCTAGCTTGCCGTTATCTTCACCCTTGAAGTCGACCTCCATGAAACTCACATTTGGTGCCAGGTTGGAGAAGAGCGCGCGCGCGAACCCTCTGCTGAGAACAGAAATGTGCAGATCGGGATACTGGCGTGCCAGACTATGCACCACGGGCACGAGCATGGCCACGTCGCCCATGGCAGAAAAGCGCATGATGAGTAAGTGCTGATTGCTCATAACGATATCTGTATGCGCCTAATGGGTCTACTTCTTCTGATAGAGAACGGGGTTGGTAGACGGATCGTTGTACATCTTCATTTGTCGGTACACCTTCATGTACTTTCTGCCGGCGGCGATGTCCTCGAGCAATTGGTCTATGGCAGTACTCAGGTCCTTCTGCTGTTCGCAGAGCACGCGCCATTTGTCAGCACAGCGCTGACGGTGCTCATCGGAAGCTTCTGTTCGCTCCATCTGCTCTCGCATGTGATAGATTTTGAGTGCCAGGATGGAGAGGCGGTCAACTGCCCATGCCGGACTCTCAGTATTGAGGCGTGCATCGGGCAGCACCTGCACGTCCGAGTAGAACTGACGATAGTAGCTGTCTATCTGCTCCACCAGGTCGGTGCGATCCTGGTTGCTGCTGTCGATACGGCGTTTCAGGGCCAGTGCATCAACGGGGTCGATGTGAGGATCGCGTATGAGATCTTCCAGATGCCACTGTACCGTGTCTATCCAGCATTTCAGGTATAGCCTGTTTTCCAGTGTATCGCGCTGATAAGGATTGTTTATCGGGGTGTCTACATGGTCCTTGACATGATAGTCGGCAATAGCCTGATTGAAGATGAAATTATAGTTCTCTGTGTTTGTCATTATTGTAGGTAAACTGGTTTAGGCCACAAATATACGCAAATTTTGTAAAAAACCAATGTTTATAGGTTATTTTTTGCGCCAGTGGTCTCACATCAGTGTTTTCCGAGAAGTCTGCGCACGAAGAAATATGTGCGTGCTTGTAGTTTGAAGATAATCCAGAAAGGCCGTAGTGAGAAAAAGCCAAACTTGCAATAATGCGCCTTGGGCAGTTGGCGGAAAGGAGTTTGTTGCCACACCTGGTGTATCAGCCTCATGCACTGTCGCCTCTGTTCTTTGGTGAGCGAGTGTTTCTCACGAGTGATATAAAGATAGCAGTCCATGGCCAAGAGCCAGCTCTTGTCGTAGAGGCTCCAGCGCACATCATCGGGTACCCCTTCAGCAATGAGCGAGGTACGGAGCGACTCTGCCGCTGGCAGACGGTCGAGATAGCGTTCACCATAATGGTGAGTGGCAGATGCAGGGTGTTGCAGGTAGTAGTAAGTGCCCTGACACTGCACCACTTTCAGGGCATGGAGGAAATGCAAGCGTGCGGTGTTTTCGTCGCTGTACAGTCTGCAACTCTCGTCGAAGGGATACTGTCGGTGCATGTCAGTGGCGATGAGGTAAATACCATGTACGGATTGCCAGTTGATGCTGCCCCTGAGAGCGTCCATGCCGCTCAGACCCTGTGGAGGCAGGAGAGGGAATAGTCTGTCGGGTGTACCGTCGTCGTAGGTGTACATGAAACGGAATAGCACAATGTCGGCTCCTGTCTGTTTCATGGTTGTCACGGCGCTATCAATGGCATCTGGCGAGTAGCGGTCGTCCACATCAAGCATACATACATAGGAGCCCGTGGCTTTCGAGAGGGCTACATTGCGCGCATGGGCCAGTCCGCTATTTTGTGGCAGCGATATGATGCGTATGCGTGAGTCTGCCTGGGCAAAAGATTGCAAGAGTGCGGCGCTGTCGTCAGTGGAGCCGTCGTCAACAAACAGCATCTCCAGGTTCTGGTATGTCTGCTGTTGCAACGAGAGCACACACTGCTCTACATAACGCTCACCATTGTAAACTGCTGTTATTATACTTACCTTATCCATCACATTATAGTAAACGCGTAACAAGAGTGGTTTATTGTAACAAGAACACCATAACGTATCAAAATGAAAGCATCCTAAAGTAGTGATAATGAAGAATTAATACTTGATATGAGTCAAGAGTAGTCAAAAAAACATGCACAATTCATAGTGGTTTGTGCAAAAAAAGCCCGTTTTTTTTAAAAAAAATTTGCAGATAATAAAGAAAATTTGCAACTTTGCATCCGATTTTGAAATAGAAAAATTTTTAAACACTTTAATTTTAGAGAATTATGTCAGAAATCCAAGCAAAAGTAACCAACATTATCGTTGAGAAACTGGGTGTTAGTGCAGACGAAGTTAAGCCTGAGGCAAGTTTTACCAACGACCTTGGTGCCGACTCTTTGGACACCGTAGAACTGATTATGGAGTTTGAGAAAGAGTTTGGTGTTAATATCCCCGACGACAAGGCTGAAGAAATCCGTACTGTAGGCGACGCTATAGCTTACATCGAGAACAATAGCTCGAAATAATCACCTATTTTTCACATATTATGGTTTATAGCCCTGGTGTTGGCGAAAGAATCGCGATACCCCCGCTATAAACCATAATAATTAGATGCTTTTTTATGGAACTGAAAAGAGTTGTAGTGACAGGACTTGGTGCTGTGACTCCTGTGGGTAACACCCCTGATGAGGCATGGAAGAATCTGGTGGCAGGTGTGAGCGGAGCCGCTCCCATCACCAATTTCGACAGCAGCCTGTTTAAGACCCATTTTGCCTGCGAGGTGAAGAACTTGGATGTGACCAAGTACATAGACCGCAAAGAAGTGCGCAAGATGGATAAATATGCCCAGTATGCCATGGTGTCTGCCGTTCAGGCCATTGAGGACAGCGGCGTGGACCTGGAGGCACTGGACAAAGATCGCGTAGGTGTAATTTTCGGTGTGGGCATAGGCGGTATCAAGACCTTTGAGGACGAGATAATGTACTATGGTCAGCACGAGAGCGACGGTCCCAAGTTCAATCCCTTCTTCATTCCGAAGATGATAGCCGACATAGCCAGCGGTCTGATTTCAATCCGTTATGGTTTCCACGGTCCCAACTTCACCACCACATCTGCCTGTGCTTCATCGAGCAATGCTCTAGCCGACGCATTCAACATGATACGTCTGGGCAAGGCCAACATGATACTGAGTGGTGGCGCAGAGGCTGCCGTCTGTGCCGCTGGCGTAGGTGGCTTCAACGCTATGAAGGCCCTTTCCACCCGCAATGACGAGCCCGAGAAGGCGTCTCGTCCCTTCAGTGCCTCACGCGATGGTTTTGTGATGGGCGAAGGTGCCGGATGTCTTATTCTTGAGGAATTGGAGCATGCCAAGGCCCGTGGTGCCAAGATTTACGCCGAGATGGTAGGCGAAGGCGAGAGTGCCGATGCATACCACATCACAGCCTCACATCCCGAGGGACTGGGTGCCAAACTGGTGATGGAGCGTGCTCTGGAGGATGCCGGACTGAAGCCCGAGGATATAGACTATATCAATGTGCACGGCACATCCACACATGTGGGTGACATCTCCGAGGCCAAGGCCATAAAGGATGTGTTTGGTGACGCGGCATACAAGTTGAACATCAGCAGCACCAAGTCGATGACTGGCCACCTGCTGGGAGCTGCCGGTGCCATAGAAGCCATGGTGGCTGTGCTGGCCGTGAAAAACGATATCGTGCCTCCCACCATCAACCACGAGGAGGACGACAAGGACGAGGAGATAGATTACAATCTGAACTTCACGTTCAACAAGGCACAACAGCGCACCGTGCGTGCTGCACTGAGCAACACCTTCGGCTTTGGCGGACATAACGCCTGCGTAGTTTTCAAGAAATATGCTGAGTAAGCTCATTGACAGGATAAAGCTCCCTTTCCGCAAGGAAAAGGAGTTTTATTCTGAATTGTATGATATCATAGGTTTCTACCCGCATCACATCCAGTATTACAAGGAAGCACTCATGCACAAGAGCGTGATGCGCAGAGACAAGGGCCGTCCACTGAACAACGAGCGTCTGGAGTATCTTGGCGATGCCATACTCGACGCTGTGGTGGGCGATATTGTGTATCGCCATTTTGAAGGCAAGCGTGAGGGATTTCTCACCAACGCCCGTTCCAAGATAGTGCAGCGCGAAACGCTGGGCAAACTGGCTGAACAGATGGGTATCACCCGTCTGATACTTTCATCGGGTCATAACTCCTCCCACAACAGTTACATGGGGGGCAATGCCTTTGAGGCTCTGGTGGGTGCCATTTATCTGGACCGCGGCTACGAAGCGTGCTATAAGTTCATGACCACCCGCGTACTTGGCAAGTATCTCAATCTGGAGCAGACGGCATACAAGGAGGTGAACTTCAAGAGCAAACTCATAGAGTGGACACAGAAGTACAAGTTGCACATCGACTTCCAGATGGTGAGTGATGCTAAAGACAAGGAGGGCAACCCAAAATTTGAGTATCTGGCTGTGCTTGAGGGTTGCAACGGCTGTTCGGCTACAGGCTATTCTAAGAAAGAGAGCCAGCAGGAGGCATCGAAACTCACTCTGCAGAAGTTAAAGCGTGAGCCACAGTTCCGCGAGGCTGTCTTTGCAGCAAAGGAGCGAAGGCTGCTGGGCGAAGAGGCAGCTACAGAGAAGAGTGCTGGCGAGGTAGGACAAGTGGAGACTGCGGCTAATCCTTCGGAGGACACGAAACCGGAGCAGGAAAAGAAAGAGCGCAGACAGCGCAAGCCCCGCCGAGCAGTCAAGGAAGAGACAGACGAATTTGACTTGAGTGACATCAGTGCCGCCAAACCGCTGTCACGCGAAGAGATAATAGCCGCTGCCGAGGAAGCCGCCTTTGAGAGCTAAACCACCCCTTCGCCTATTTCCCGTATTTTGTGTCGTATGCCAAGGCATACATACGTATCTGCTTGACCATGGCAAGCAGTCCATTGCTGCGTGTGGGAGAAAGATGTTCACGCAGTCCTATCCTGTCTATGAAGTAAAGGTCGGCCTCCAGCACCTCATGCGGCTCATGACCTGAGAGCACACGTATGAGTAGAGCAATGATACCCTTGACGATAAGAGCATCGCTGTCAGCATCGAGCCACATCTTGCCGTCTCGATATTCAGCATTGAGCCATACCCTGCTCTGACAGCCGTCTATCAAGTTCTGCTGCGTCTTGAACCGCTCGTCGAGCGGTGTCAAATCATTACCCAAGTCTATCAGCATCTGATAGCGATCCATCCAGTCGGTGAGTTCGGAAAACTCCTCTATCACCTCATCTTGCAGTTCATTGATTGTCATTGTGCTTAACTATTTTGAATAACTTATCGGAGGGTCTCACCTTGTCGGGCACAGGAATGGACACATGCGTGCCCTTGCGTGCAGTGTCTACAGGCTTTAGGTCGAAGCGTATCTCGGCACAGTCAAGATACATGGCACCTGTAGTGGGACCTGTGATGAGCAACCTGTCGCCCACGCTGAATTCCGCGGCCTCACAGGTAAACTCAGCCACGCCAAGTCGTGAGTAATACCTCACACCTCGCCCGACATACACCTTTCGTTCTGTAGCACAACTGCCGTAATGGCTGTTCCATTCCCCCAAGCGCTGTCCCAGGTAGTAGCCGTCCCAGAAACCGCGGTTGAAGACGGTGGCAAGCCGACGGTCCCATTCATCCTTACGCTCTTCGGTAAAAGTACCCTCAACTACGCTACGGAGAGCCTCCTTGTAGGTCTGCACCACGGTAAACACATATTCAGGTCCGCGTGCCCTACCCTCTATCTTGAAGACCGACACACCGGCTTTTAGCATACGGTCAATGAAGCGCACCGTTTTCAAGTCTTTCGGACTCATGATATACTGATGGTCCACCTGAAGTTCCGTACCCGTTTCTGCATCTGTCACAACGTATCCCCGCCTACACAGTTGCATGCACTCACCACGGTTGGCTGAACGTGCCGCATTGTCGAGGCTGAGATAGCACTTTCCGCTGACGGCCATGCAAAGGGCACCGTGGCAGAACATCTCTATACGCACCTGCTCGCCCGATGGTCCGCAGATATTCTCGTCCAGAATCTGTTGGTGAATGGCAGCCACCTGGTCAAGGTTCAGCTCACGTGCCAGCACCACCACATCGGCAAACTGTGCATAAAACTTCAGTGCCTCAATGTTGGAGATGTTGAGTTGTGTAGACAGGTGCACCTCCACCCCCTTCTGCCTGCAGTATGTCATCACCGCCACATCAGACGCTATGACAGCCGAGATACCTGCCTCAGCAGCGGCATCAATTATGGAGTGCATGGCCTGCATGTCGCCATCATAGATGATGGTATTAACGGTGAGATATGAGCGTACACCATGCTGTCGACAGGTGTCGGATATGGCATGCAGGTCGTCGATAGTGAATGGACAGGCAGAATGGGCTCTCATATTCAAACTGCCTATGCCGAAATAAACGGCATCTGCACCAGCCTGTATGGCGGCGGTCAGACAGTCGTACGACCCCACAGGAGCCATGAGTTCAAATCTCGGTGTACTACACATAAAACGTCAGAAAGAAATTTGCGTGCAAAACTAATCACATTTTTTGGATTTAGCAAAAATATATAAAAGTAAATGATTACTTTTGCAACGACATACACAGCAAGACAGAGATGAACGAGTTTGACATACACAGAGAGAGTCGCGTGGCCGAAAAAGACTATGAGAATGCACTGCGGCCCCTTCGCTTTCACGACTTCAGCGGACAGCAGAAGGTGGTGGAGAACTTGCAGGTGTTTGTAGAAGCGGCTAAATACCGTGGCGAGCCATTGGACCACACGCTGTTGCACGGTCCTCCCGGACTGGGCAAGACCACACTGAGCAATATCATAGCCAATGAGCTGGGCGTAGGCTTTAAGTTGACCAGCGGTCCGGTGCTTGACAAGCCTGGCGACCTGGCCGGCATACTCACCTCACTCGAGACAAACGACGTGCTGTTCATTGATGAAATCCACCGTCTGTCGCCCGTGGTGGAAGAGTACTTGTACAGCGCCATGGAGGACTACCGCATAGATATCATGATAGACAAGGGTCCTTCGGCACGTTCCATTCAGATAGACCTGAACCCCTTCACCCTCATAGGCGCCACCACCCGCAGTGGCCTGCTTACCGCCCCGCTGCGTGCGCGTTTCGGCATAAACATGCATTTGGAGTACTATGACCCGGATACACTCACCCGCATATTAGAGCGTTCGGCCTCCATACTCCAGGTGCCCATAGAGCATGAGGCTGCTATAGAGATAGCCCGACGCAGTCGCGGCACGCCACGCATAGCCAATGCCCTGCTGCGCCGTGTACGCGACTTCGCTCAGGTGCGCGGCAACGGCAGCATAGACACCGGCATAGCAAAGATGGCGCTGACTGCACTCAACATAGACCAGTATGGACTGGACGAGATAGACAACAAGATACTCGTCACGATAATAGACAAGTTCAAAGGCGGTCCGGTGGGTGTGAGCACCATAGCCACGGCCATAGGAGAGGATACCGGCACCCTCGAGGAGGTGTACGAGCCCTTCCTGATAATGGAGGGCTTCATCAAGCGCACACCAAGAGGCAGGATGGTGACTGACCTGGCATACGAGCATCTGGGGCGCAACCGCTACGACGGACAGTGGAGAGAGCCCGACCTCTTCAGACAGTAAACACAGCAAAGACCAATGAAAGTATTCTTCCCCGGGTCGTTCCGGCCCTTCACCAAAGGACATCACGACATTGTGACGCGTCTGCTCTCCATCTTCGACGAAGTGGTGGTAGGCATAGGTGTGAACGAACAGAAGGCACAGACAGACGACCATCTGGAGCGCAAGGCAGCCATAGAGACACTTTTCGCACACGAGGAGCGTGTGAGTGTGGTATGCTACAGCACACTTACAATAACCTGCGCCAAGGAGGTGGGTGCCAAAGTGATAGTGAAGGGAGTGCGTAGCGTGAAAGACTACGAATACGAGCGCGAACAGGCGGAGGTGAACCGCATACTGGGCATTGAGACACTGCTGTTGCCTGCCACGCCTGAACTGGCCTGCATCAGCAGTTCAGTGGTAAGGGAACTGCAGCACTTCGGACAAGACGTGACACAACTACTACCATAACGAAAGAAAAACGCAAGAAGCATGATAACATACCAGAGCGAAGGCATAGCCATGCCACACATTTCAAGACGCACCATCACCGCCTGGATACGCGAAGTGGCCGCCACCTATGGAAAGAAGGTGGGCGAAGTGGGATATATGTTCGTGGATGACAAACGGATACTGGAAGTGAACCAGGAATATCTGAACCATGACTATTATACAGACATAATCACGTTCGACTACAGCGAAGAAGGACAGATAAACGGCGACATAGTAATATCTCTTGACACTGTGCGCTCAAATGCCGAGGCACAGCATACCGACTATGCTGAGGAACTGCACCGTGTGATAATACATGGCATACTGCACCTATGCGGCATAGATGACAAGGGACCAGGACAACGGGAGGTGATGGAGGCAGCAGAGAACAAGGCACTCCAGATGCTCCACGTGAAACAATAACGACACGCTATGGGGAAGAAACTTTTCATATTCTTCTTTATCAGTCTCATCATCTACGGTGCCTGCGTGGACGATGAGAAGACCGACAATGCTGTACAGTCGACCAGCACAGAATGGGAACAAAAGGAATGGAGTGCAGACGACATACCCATGGCACACCTGAAAGATGCCAGCCAGTATGTAAGCGACCCCGACAGCATTCTCACACCTGCCATGCGCGACTCCACCAACCACTTCCTGCAACTCCTGGACCATGAGTGCGGCATAGAATCGGCATTCATCGTAGTACGCAGAGTGAAGGGCGGCGACACCTTCCGCATGGCGCAGGACGTGGGCAACAAATATGGAGTAGGAGACAAGGAGACCAACCGTGGACTGATGGTGGTGATAAGCACCGAAGACCATGATGCCTTCATCTCACCGGGCAAGGGACTGGAGGCCGACCTGACCGACTATGAGTGCAGTCAGATAATGGATGGCTGCATCATAGCCAACATGAAGAAGAACAACACCGACAGTGCCGTGGTGATGACAGCACAGAATATATACGAGAAATTTGCCACGGGAAAAATGAGCATTGCTGCCATACCCACACAGCATGTGAGCAGCAACAAAACCGAAGATGATGAGTTTGGCTGGGAAGATGTGTTCGCCATGGCTGTAGTGATACTCATAATCATCTATGCCGTCTCTCACGGCGGCGGCATAGGAGGCGGTCACTTCTCTGGCGGCTACTCCGGCGGCAGCAGTTCTGGAGGCCACTACTCCAGCGGCCACAGTTATGGCGGCAGTTATGGCGGAGGCAGCTTCGGTGGCGGCGGCGCCCATGGCAAATGGTAGGATGATATTCACTAAAAACAAAAACAGATATGAAAAACAAGAAGACATTGATTATCGTAGGTGTGCTCGTGGTACTGGCAATGTTGGGTATGAGCAGCTACAACGGAATGGTGGACAAACAGGAATTGGCTACCAAGGCGGCTGCCGATGTGCAGGCCACCTATCAGCGCCGTGCCGACCTGATTCCCTCGCTGGTGGAGACTGTTAAAGGCTATGCCAAACACGAGGAGCAGACACTGAAGGAAGTGGTTGAAGCTCGCGGAAAGGCCACTCAGATGCAGATAGACCTCTCGAGCGCCACACCAGAGCAGATAAAACAGTATCAGGCAGCACAGGGAGAACTGGGTGCAGCCCTCGGCCGACTCATTGCCATACAGGAACAGTATCCCGACCTGAAGGCCAGCGAACAGTTTAAGGGTCTGCAAGTGCAACTCGAAGGCACTGAGAACCGCATAAACGAGGCCAGACAGAAGTTCAACGAGGCAGTGACAAACTACAACCAGACCGTGCGTCGCTTCCCCGGCAATATCATGGCCAGCATCTTCGGATTTGACAAGATGGAGAAATTCGAGGCCGATGGCTCGGCACAAAAAGCGCCTGAAGTGAAGTTCTGATGAACGACGCCACAAGGGCTTTCATACACAGTCACCGCACGGACAACGTGCACAGACTGGCTCTTGAGGGCCGGTGCTATACCGATGTGGATATAGCACTGGCCCTCAGACAGATAGAGGGCTGGCAACGGACTCGCGAGAAACTGCCTTCGTGGGCCTCTAACGAAGATATACTCTACCCTCAGCTACTGGCATTGGAGCAGTGCTCGTCCGACTTCACCTCCCAATACAAGGCACGGGTGGCAAGGCGTGCAATGGATGGCTGCAAAGGCCAACTGCTCGTTGACATGACGGGAGGCATGGGAGTAGACCATGCCGCACTAGCGCCACTGTTCGAAAAAACGATATACATAGAACGGCAAGAAGACCTGTGCACACTGGCAAGACATAATTTCGAAGCACTAAAGCTTCATCATACCGAGGTGGTGTGTGACGAGAGCATACAACAGATGGAAGAGCTCACAAAAAATGGGGTCCTTCCCACGATGATATATGCTGACCCCGCACGACGTTCAGACAAGGGACAGCGCACATATTCCATACCGGACTGCATGCCAAATGTGCTGCCACACCTGAAAAGATGGTTGGAATGCGCCAGATGGGTGATGCTGAAACTGTCACCCATGCTCGACTGGCACGAAGCGGTGAGACAAGTGCAGGAGGCAGCCGGACAGTGCGTGAGAGAAGTGCATATCGTGGCCACTCGCGGTGAGTGTAAGGAACTGCTGCTATTGCTCAATACTACTGGCATTGGACCGTACACGGTGACATGCGCTAATGACGAGGAGGAAGAGACATTCGTCAACACACCACAAGGACAGTCCACGACGGTAGAGAAACATACGACACTGCCCGAGACCACTGGCACCCCACCCCACCCCATGTTTCTGTATGAGCCACATGCCGCTCTTATGAAAGGAGGGTTCTTCACCGAACTGGCCTCACGCTACCATGTGACTCCACTCGCTGCCAACACACACCTCTATCTGAGCAGCGAACCACGACCCACCTTCCCCGGCAGACAGTTTCGAGTTATTATGATTCTACCAGTCAACCAACGGGCATGGCAGGAGAACATGCCAGGAGTGACACAGGCCAACATCACCACCCGCAACTTTCCCATGCCTGTGGCACAGCTGCGTAAAAAACTACACCTGCACGAAGGCGGCGAGCACTATGTGTTTGCCGTGAGAACCACATCTCACCAGTACCTGCTCGTTGTATGCAAAAAACACATCCCCTCTGATTGACAAAAGCCAAAGAAAAAGCCGAATACCACAAAAAAGAAAGAAAAAACAACATAAAACGTGGAAAAAAGCGTACCTTTGCAATTTGAAGCACCCAACAATCACATTTATGGCAGTAGAAATAAGGAAAGTAGAGACGAAGAAAGACCTGAGGAAATTCATCGAGCTGCACTATACCCTGTACAAAGGCAACAAGTTTGATGCACCCAACCTCTATAGTGAGGAAAAGCGCTCACTGTCTCCGAAGAAGAACTCCGCGTTCAAGTTCTGCGAGGCAGAGTACTACCTGGCATACAAGGACGGCAAACTGATGGGCAGGGTGGCTGCCATCATCAACCATCGGGCCAACGAGCGGTGGAACCACAAGAGGGTGAGATTCGGCTGGATAGACTTCTATGACGACCTTGAGGTGTCGAAGGCGCTTATTGAGGCAGTGAAGGAATACGGCAGGAAGAAAGGTATGGACGAGATTGTGGGACCATTGGGCTTTACCGACATGGATCCTGAAGGCATGCTCACCAGCGGTTTTGAGGAACTGGGTACCATGGCTACATCGTACAACTATCCCTACTATCCTAAGCACATGGAACAGATGGATGGGTTTGAGAAGGACAACGACTATGTGGAATACAAGCTATTTGTGCCCGCAGAGGTGCCTGACAAATTTGCCAAGATAGCCGATATGATACAGAGGCGCTATGGCCTGAGGGTGAAGAAGCTGACCAAGAAAGACGTGTTTGAAGGCGGCTACGGCGTGAAACTCTTCCACGTGCTCAACGAGGCAATGAAAGACCTCTATGAATACTCCGAACTGAGTGACGAGCAGATAGACGAATACGTGAGGATGTACATGCCGGCACTCGACCTGGACATGGTGACCCTCATAGAAGACACCACTGCCGACAACAAGGTGGTGGGTGCCGGCGTATGTATACCCTCACTCACCCGTGCATTGCAGAAATGCCGGAAAGGCCGTCTGCTGCCCTTCGGCTGGTGGCACCTGCTGAGGGCGGCAAAGTTTCACAAGACCGACATCGTGGACCTGCTGTTGGTGGGAGTACTGCCAGAGTATCGTCCTAAGGGAGCCAACTCGCTACTCTTCAGCGACCTTATACCGCGCTTCCACGCTATGGGCATCAAATGGGGCGAGACACATGTGGAGATGGAGACCAACGGCAAGGTACAGAGTCAGTGGCAGCACCTTGACCATGAACAGCACAAACGTCGCCGTTGCTACAAATGTAAACTCTGAAGAAGCATAATCAACCATGACAGACAAGATACAGACACCACAGACTCCGGAATATATAGACGACAACATACGCCATTTGTCGGACATGGAGCATGTGCGCACTCGTCCTGGCATGTACATTGGCAGACTGGGCGACGGCTCGCTGCCCGAAGACGGCATATACGTGCTGCTGAAAGAGGTGATAGACAACTCCATAGACGAGTTCAAGATGAATGCCGGCAAGCGCATAGAAATAGATGTGGAGGATCACCTGCGCATCACCGTGCGCGACTACGGCCGCGGCATACCACAGGGAAAGCTGATTGAGGCAGTGAACGTGCTCAATACTGGTGGTAAATACGACTCTAAGGCATTCAAGAAGAGCGTGGGACTGAACGGTGTGGGCGTGAAGGCGGTGAATGCGCTAAGCACACACTTCGAGGTGCGCTCATACCGCGACGGCAAGGTACGCACTGCTACATTCGAGCGCGGTGTGCTGCAGACCGACACCACAGAGGACAGCAACGATGAAACAGGCACATACATACACTTCGAACCCGACAACACCCTGTTCAAGAACTACCAGTTTCACGACGACATAGTGGAAACCATGCTTCGCAACTACACGTATCTGAACACTGGTCTGGCGATAATGTACAACGGCAGACGCATACTGAGCCGCAACGGACTGGAAGACCTGTTGAACGACAGCATGACTGTGGAGGGCATATACCCTATCATACACATGAAAGGCGAAGACATAGAGATTGCCTTCACTCACACCAACCAGTACGGCGAGGAATACCACTCCTTCGTCAACGGCCAGCATACCACCCAGGGCGGTACGCACCAAAGCGCATTCAAGGAACACATAGCCAAGACCATCAAGGAGTTTGCCGGCAAGGGCTTTGAATACGGCGATATCCGCAACGGTCTGGTAGCCGCCATAGCCGTCAACATCGAGGAACCGATGTTCGAAAGTCAGACGAAAATCAAACTCGGTTCGCTGACCATGAGTCCGGACGGCGTGAGCGTGAACAAATACATCGGCGACTTCATAAAGCAGGAAGTGGACAACTACCTGCATAAGCACAGCGACGTGGCCGAGGTGATGCTGCAGAAGATATCGGAGAGCGAGAAAGAGCGCAAGGCGATGGCCGGCGTGACCAAACTGGCACGCGAGAGGGCAAAGAAAGCCAACCTGCACAACAGGAAACTACGCGACTGCCGCATCCACTACTCTGATGCTAAGAACGACCGCAAAGAAGAGAGCAGCATCTTCATCACCGAGGGTGACTCGGCCAGCGGAAGCATCACAAAAAGCAGGGATGTGAACACTCAGGCTGTGTTCTCGCTCAGGGGAAAGCCCCTCAATTCCTACGGCTTGACAAAGAAGGTGGTGTATGAGAATGAGGAATTCAACCTGCTGCAAGCAGCCCTCGACATAGAGGACGGGCTGGACTCACTGCGCTACAACAAAGTGATAGTGGCCACCGATGCCGATGTTGACGGCATGCATATACGCCTGCTCATTATCACTTTCTTCTTGCAGTTCTTCCCCGACCTGATAAAAAAAGGCCATGTGTATGTGCTGCAAACGCCCCTCTTCCGCGTGCGCAACAAGCGCAATAAGGTGCGCAACAAGCAGATAGTGCAGGAGGCCGATGAGAAGAGGGCTAAGGGAGAACGCCGCTCCGACTACATCACACTGTATTGCTACAGCGAAGACGAACGGCTGAAAGCCATCGATGACCTTGGACCCGATCCAGAGATAACACGATTCAAGGGTCTGGGAGAGATATCACCCGACGAGTTTGCACATTTCATAGGTCCTGACATGCGGCTGGAACAGGTGACGCTGCACAAAAACGACCAAGTACAGAAACTATTGGAATACTATATGGGCAAGAACACCATGGAACGCCAGAACTTCATCATAGACAACCTGGTGATAGAGGAGGATCTGCCCGAAGAAGAAGAGGAAGCATAGGATACTACATGAGACACCATATCACAACACTGTTGCTCTTGCTGTTGCCGCTGAGCATCAGCGCACAACTGAAGCTGGATGCCAGCAGTCCGAAAGCCAAGCTGCACATGGCAGAATCGGCTATAAGCAATCTGTATGTAGATGCCGTAGATGAGGGTAAACTGGCAGAGGATGCCATACGTGGCATGCTCAAGGAACTGGACCCCCACTCCACCTACAGCACACCCAAGGAGGTACGTGCGCTCACCGAACCGCTACAGGGCGAATTTGAAGGCATTGGTGTGCAGTTCAACATGATTGAAGACACACTGATAGTGATACAGACCATCACCAACGGTCCGTCGGAAAAAGTGGGCATACTGTCAGGCGACCGCATAATAGCAGCCAACGACACAGCCATAGCAGGCGTGAAGATGGACCGCGAGGATGTGATGAAGCACCTGCGCGGCCCTAAGGGTTCAAAGGTGAAACTCACCGTGGTGCGCCGTTCGGCAGGCAAGCCGCTGACCTTCATGGTGACACGCGACAAGATACCCGTACACTCCGTGCATGCAGCATACATGATACGCCCGCAAACCGGCTATATCAAGATAGACAATTTCGGCTCCAACACATACTCAGAATTCATGAGTGCCGTGGAGGACATGCTCAGTCAAGGCATGGACAAGTTGATAATAGACTTGCAGGACAACGGCGGCGGCTATCTGCAGGTGGCGGCCATGCTGGCCAACGAGATGCTGGAAAGGGGCGACCTGATAGTCTACACCGAGGGCCGGAAGTCGAAACGACAGGATTATTATGCCGATGGTCATGGCACACTGAAAGACATAGAGGTGTGCGTGCTGGTGAACGAGTTGTCGGCCTCGGCCTCTGAAATCCTGGCCGGAGCCCTTCAGGATCAGGACCGCGGCATGGTGGTGGGCAGGCGTTCATTCGGCAAGGGTCTGGTACAGAGACCTTTGGAGTTTAGCGACGGTTCTATGATACGCCTCACCATAGCCCACTATTACACCCCTTCAGGTCGCTGCATACAGAAGCCCTACAAGAAAGGCGACCTGAAGGAGTATGAGATGGACTTTGACAACAGGCTGAAGCGCGGTGAACTGACCAATCGCGACAGCATACATTTCTCCGACTCCCTGCGCTACAGCACCCTCAAGAAGCAGCGCACCATCTACGGTGGCGGCGGCATCATGCCCGATGAATTTGTGCCCCTCGACACGATGCAATACACACGCTTTCACCGCAAGCTGGCAGCAAAGAACCTCATTGTCACCACCACGCTGACATACGTAGACAAGAACAGAAAGCGCCTGAAGCGCGATTTCCCGACGTTTGAGCGCTTCAATGCCGGTTTTGAGGTACCTGCAAGCATGACCGAAGATATCCGCTCAGAAGCCAAGAAACAGGGCTTAGGGGCGACGGATGAAGAATGGCAGCGCACACTGACATACCTCCGCCCCCAGCTAAAGGCTCTCATAGCCCGCGACTTGTGGGATATGAGCGAGTACTACCAGGTGATGAACGAATACAATGATATAGTGAAGAGGGCCATAGAGGCGTTTGCCAAGAGGTGACAGACTCTGTGTCCAGAAAGCAGTATCCCCCGTCAATGCCATTAATGGATTGACGGGGGATAGATGTATAAATACGACTGTTATCAGTCAGCCAGTTTGGCTTTGATAAACTCGCGGTTCAGGCGGGCGATATTTGCTATCGACTCGTTCTTGGGGCATACGGCCTCACAGGCACGAGTGTTGGTGCAGTTGCCGAAGCCCAGTTCCTCCATTCTCATCACCATAGCCTTGGCGCGCTTGGCAGCCTCGGGACGTCCCTGAGGCAGCAGAGCCAGCTGACTGACCTTGCTGCTCACGAAGAGCATGGCCGAGCCGTTCTTGCATGCAGCCACACAGGCGCCGCAACCGATGCACGATGCACAGTCCATAGCCTCGTCAGCATCCTGTTTGGGGATGAGGATGGCATTGGCATCCTGAGCCTGTCCGGTACGTATGGTGGTATAGCCACCGGCCTGGATGATCTTGTCGAAGGCACCGCGGTCCACCATGCAGTCCTTGATTACGGGGAAGCCGGCAGAGCGCCAGGGCTCCACGGTGATGACGTCACCGTCGTTGAAGCGACGCATATAGAGCTGACAAGTGGTAGCACCGCGCTCCGTCTTTCCGTGTGGAGTGCCGTTGATATAGAGCGAGCACATGCCACAGATACCCTCGCGGCAGTCATGGTCAAACACGAACGGCTCCTTACCCTCGTTGATCAGTTCCTCGTTGAGGATATCGAGCATCTCAAGGAATGAGGTATCATCGGGAATATCCTTCATCTCGTGAGTGTCGAAGTGTCCTTTCTCACGCGGACCATTCTGACGCCAAAACTTTATTGTAAACGATATATTCTTAGCCATTGTTATTAGTTTTTATAGTTACGTGTCTGTACCTTGATAGCCTCATATTCCAGCGGCTCCTTGATGAGTTCAGGTGCCTTGTCATCACTGCCCTGATACTCCCAGCAGCCCACATAGAAGTAGTTCTCGTCATCGCGCTTAGCCTCGCCTTCTTCGGTCTGGTATTCCTCGCGGAAATGTCCACCACAGCTCTCGTTACGCGAGAGAGCGTCGTAAGCCACGAGTTGTCCCATGGTGAAGAAGTCACGCAGGTGTATTGCCTTGTCGAGCTCGATGTTGAGTCCTTCCTTGGTTCCGGGGATGAAGAGGTTGGTGTCGAACTCCTTGCGAAGTTTCTTCATCTTGTCCAGACCTATCTTCAGTCCTTCGGCAGTACGACCCATGCCTACATATTCCCACATGATATGTCCCAGTTCCTTGTGTATGCTGTCCACAGAGCGTTTGCCCTTGATGTTCATCAGTCTGTCCATCTCGGCATCAACGGCCTTCTCAGCCTCAGCAAATTCGGGCAGGTCGGTGGATATGCGCGGCCACACAGCCTGGTCGGCCAGGTAGTTCTGTATGGTGTAAGGCAGCACGAAGTAACCGTCGGCCAGTCCCTGCATGAGTGCTGAAGCACCCAGGCGGTTGGCACCGTGGTCAGAGAAGTTGCACTCACCGATGGCGAAGAGTCCGGGAATGGAGGTTTGCAGCTCATAGTCTACCCACACGCCGCCCATAGTATAGTGGATAGCAGGATATATCATCATGGGCTTATAGTATGTCACGCCGTTGATTTCGTTTGCCACGTCACCGGGGAACACATCGGTTATCTCCTCGTACATCTCGAAGAGGTTACCGTAACGCTGCATGATCTGATCCAGTCCGAGGCGGTTGATAGACTCGCTGAAGTCGAGGAACACAGCCAGACCGGTATTGTTCACGCCGAAGCCCTTGTCGCAGCGCTCCTTGGCTGCACGTGAGGCCACGTCGCGGGGCACCAGGTTACCGAATGCGGGATAGCGGCGCTCCAGATAGTAGTCACGGTCTTCCTCAGGAATTTCCCATCCCTGCTTGGTACCAGCCTGCAGAGCCTTGGCATCCTCTATTTTCTTGGGCACCCAGATACGTCCGTCGTTACGGAGCGACTCAGACATCAGGGTGAGCTTCGACTGTTTGTCACCATGTACAGGTATACAAGTGGGGTGTATCTGCACGTATGAGGGGTTAGCGAAGTAAGCGCCTTTGCGGTAGCACTGTACAGCAGCTGTGCAGTTGCAACCCATGGCGTTGGTAGAAAGGAAGTAGGTGTTGCCGTATCCGCCTGTAGCGATGACAACGGCATTTGCACTGAAGCGCTCGAGTTTTCCGGTGACGAGGTTTTTGGCGATGATGCCGCGTGCGCGACCGTCTACGATCACCACGTCCTCCATCTCATAGCGGGTATAGAGCTTCACCTTGCCTGCCTCAACCTGGCAACTGAGAGAGCTGTAGGCACCGAGCAGCAGTTGCTGTCCTGTCTGTCCCTTAGCATAGAAGGTACGGCTCACCTGAGCGCCACCGAAAGAGCGGTTGGCCAGCATGCCGCCGTATTCACGTGCGAAGGGCACGCCCTGTGCCACGCACTGGTCGATGATATTGTTCGACACCTCGGCCAGACGATACACGTTAGCCTCACGTGCACGGTAGTCGCCACCCTTTACGGTGTCGTAGAAGAGGCGGTACACCGAGTCGCCATCGTTCTGATAGCACTTGGCTGCATTGATACCACCCTGTGCGGCTATGGAGTGAGCGCGGCGTGGAGAGTCCTGTATACAGAAGTTGAACACATTGAATCCCATCTCACCGAGTGATGCGGCGGCAGATGCGCCAGCCAGTCCTGTACCCACCACGATGACATCGAGTTTCAGTTTATTCTTGGGGTTCACCAGTCGCTGGTGTGCTTTGTAGTTAGTCCATTTCTCAGCTACGGGACCCTCTGGTATTCTGGAATTGATTTTCTTAGTCATTTTTGTAATGTTTAAAGGTCAGTTTAAGCTGCACCGCAAGCAGAGCCGCAGCAGGCAGGAAGCACGTCAGCGGGTGCGCTGCAGAGGCTGGGAGCCAGATGGAATGCGAAGGCGAGCACGACTACGAGGAAAGCAAGCATAAGCAGGGTGCTGTACACCAAGCCTATCGTGCGCCAGCGGTTGAACCAGATTTTGCCATTCCAGCCCAGGGTGTGCATGGCACTCCAGAAGCCGTGAGAGAGATGGAACCAGATAGCAGCCAGCCAGATGATGTAGAGCACCACGTAAACCGGGCAGCTGAAGGTCTGCACGATGTATCCGAAACCGTTGGCGGGATTTCCGAGCGGGTCGGCGATGCCAAGGAGTTCACAGAACATCATGTTGTACCAGAAATTGAACAAGTGGAGCAGCAGACCGAGCAGGATGATGAGTCCGAGCACCAGCATGTTTTGCGATGCCCACTCCACTTTCTCGGGTTTCTGCGTCACGGCATAACGCTCCTCACCACGGGCACGACGGTTTTGTGCCGTGAGAATGAAGGCGTACACGATATGGATCACTGCGAGGGCAGCCAGTCCGAGTGTTGCCACTACGGCATACCAGTTGGCACCCAGCAATTCACAGATCGTGTTGTATGCCTTGGCGGAGAAGAGCGCCACGACATTCATGCAGGCATGAAATGTCAGGAAGAGGATAAGCGATACGCCAGTGACCGACATTACCACTTTTCTTCCGATGGATGAATTAACTAACCACATAAATGTTTAGATTTAATGATTTGATATTGATTGAATGATTGATTTCAAAACGAGTATATTGGTGTTTCCGCATAGCAACAAGTGCACAGTCAATACCTTGTTTTAGGTATCCACAATGCCCCATCCGTCTGCAAAAATACTATCAATTTATGATAATTCAAAGTTTTTTTCAAAAATAATCTGCTTCAGCACAGAAAAAACAATGACACACTCGGGCACCAACTCCCTGCCCGTGTACTTCACCGGCAGCGAATCGGCACCAGACTGACTTGTTGAATTCAAATCTTCTTTGTATTTTATCTCTTTTTGCATGAATTCTGCCGTCCTCTGCGACAGATTTATGCCTCGTTTTCGCAGGTGTCGCAGTTGCAGGCAGTTGGCGCAGCAACATCAGAAGGATAATGACTATTTTCTTGTTTCGCACCTGAACATGGGTGTATCTTTGCAATGTCAAAAGGAAAAACCGGAGACAGAAAGAACAAGAAAACAAAATATTAACAATTAAAAACTTCACAACTATGAAACGTACAAAATTATTCTTCGCAGCACTTGTTTGCCTCTTCACAGCCAACACAGTATGTAACGCTCACGACATGCC
>OMSQ01000006.1 GCA_900313805.1 uncultured Prevotella sp.
AATGTCCATAGCTACCCTTAATATAAATCCCACATTATCAAACAAATTAAACAAACTGAAGAGACAATCTCCAGAAGCATACTTCTATTGGGCGAAGACCAGTCAGTTATTAGAGTAGCTGCATTATACCTGATATATAAATTCGGCAATAAATATATTCTGTTGCCGAATTTATATTTTCTAACAAACAAGCATCTGTGTTAAACGTGTCATTTTCGTAATTTTAATCCTATATCTTATTTATCGCCCGCTAAGTTACAGCTTTTTCCTGTCGTCTGCAAGGATTTGTGGCAGAAAAACTGACACAAATCTGACGGATGACGGTGGCTCCATATCCGCCGGCAGTAATTTTGCTGCGGTTAAACAACAAAACAGATAGGATATGGAGATACAGAACGAACAGGGTGTGGTCAGCGCCAAGGAGCAGTGGACCGCCCGCATGCAGGAGAAGCATCCTGACATGGACATGAACGATGAGGAGTCGGTGTATAGCATGCTGTTGCACGACGATGAAGAGCACGGCATACTACAGCAATGGTATGACGAGATGAGCGACCGCACGCCCACTGCGGAGCAGCGACAACAGCGACTGGAGCAGTTGAGTACTGAGATGGCTGGTGAGTGCGATGAGAAAGTCCTCGCCGACGCCGTGGAATGGATAGGTAGCCGCTGGGAGCAGATGGCCGGTGGCGAGATGACAGCCGACATGCTTCAGATGGTGATGCGCGGCCTGACATACGACAGTGCCGTGGCCGTGGCCCGTCACGAAGGCGAAGTGGAGGGGCGCAACAGCAGGATAGAGCAGATACTCGACGACCGCATGCAGCGGGGCGACACCTGCGCAGACAACAGTGATGAGCGCACCTGCGGGTGGTTGCCCGAACTGGGTGCGCTCAACAAAGCGGGGCGTCTCAGCATCTGGGAACGAGGCCGGGAGCGCCGTCAGTAAACGATATTATTTGAAAAATGCCTGCCAGCGGGGTGCCTTGCGATAGGCGGCCTCGCTGCCTGCGGGCACATGCAGTCTACAGTCCTTCACATCCTTGAAAGCATCAATGTCGGCAGCAGGCGGCACGGCAGACTGGCAGTAGATATCTTTCAGGCTCCTGCATCCGTAGAATGCCTCCTTACCTATCTTCTTCACCGAGGCTGGCAGCGTGATGCTCTTCATGGCAGTACAGTACATAAATGCCTCCTCGCCTATCTGAGTCAGACCATTTGCGATAGTCACCTGAGAGAGGTTCTTGCAGAAAGCGAACGTGCTTACCGGCAGCACCTTCACCCCACCCGGGATGTTGACCTTGGTTATGGAACTGCTGTTGAACACCTTGTCGCCCAACTTCTGCAGGCCAGCGGGCAGTTGCACCTGTGTCACCTTCTTCGAGTCAGCGAAAGCCTTTTCATTTACCACCTTCACCGTGGCGGGGAGCGTCACGGCACCAGGGTGAGCCTGCGGACACACCCAGAGTGTGTCCTTCTTCTTGCTGTAAAGAAGTCCGTTCACAGCAGAGTATCTCTTATGGTTGGGCGACACCGTCACTGCCTCCCATTTGTCGTCATAGCCAACGAAGAGTCCGGTGTACACATGACGCATGCTCGCAGGTATGTTGATGCGCTTGGCAGGTATGTTGCTCATGGCGAAGGGGGAAATGCGAGTGATGCCCTCGGGCAGCACTATCTCCTCCAATGCGGGCATGCCCTGGAAGGCATGGTCTCCGATAGCCGTCACACGGTAGGTCTTTGGGTCCTCATAGTCGCCCCCCATGTTTCTAGCAGGTTTCACCTTTGCCGGCACCACCAGTTTTTTCAGTTTGGTAAAACTCTCCTGCGGGTCTCTGTCAAAGAGTCCCCAGAACACCACCTCGCCGTCGTGACCGTCGAGAAGATGTCCACTCACATCATCCCTGTAAAACTTATAGTACAGGCCTTTAGCGTCACAAAAGTCGGGATAGTCGGGCACACGAGCCCATAGCAGCAGCACCGACAGCACTGCCACACCAAACAACGTTATAGTTCTTTTCATGATCGATTTAGGTTTATGTTCTTTGCAAAGATAGTGCAAACCGAAGACAGAACAAAATATGCTTGCATATTTTTTATATTGAGGTGAAGCCTACCTTCGCGCTTTTTTCTCATCACCACCGAGGCACAGAGTGCACAGAGTAAAATGACGCTGAAAGCGTCACCGCTATGTAACCGAGGGTACATGCGTCAGCATGCACCCTCGGTTACATAGCGGTGACGCACCGACCAATGCACCCTGGAAGGGTGCCCCGAAAGATAAAGAGAGAGAGAGATCTGCCTACAGCGAATCGTCTGGCGCTCGGGAAAAAAAGAAAAAACTGCGTTTTTTCTTTCTTTTCCTCTCGCTTGTGCCACGATTTGAAACAAGTTTTGTTATTTTTGCAGGGCGAGAAACTGTAATAAGCCCATAATATCATGAAGACAGCATTTAAATTCAGAGAATATATCTGGCTCGTGGAGACCATCTACAGGGCACGGAGAATCACATTCGCAGAGATACAGGAGAAATGGCTCGACAGCGACCTGAGCGAGGGAGTAGAACTCTCGCGCTCCACCTTCAACCGCCATAAAGATGCCATTCAGGATATGTTCAACATCTTCATAGACTGCGACCGCCAGGACGGCTACAAATACTATATCGGCAATGTAGAAATGCTTCAGAAAGACAGCGTGCAAAACTGGATGCTGTCTACCCTCTCAGTGAATAATGTCATCAGCGAGAGCTTGGCCCTGCAAGACAGGATACTGCTGCAGTCGGCACCAGTAGAGGGTGACCACCTGAAAATGGTCATAGAGGCGATGAAGAGGAGCGTGAGGATAGCCGTAGACTACAGGAAGTACGGCACCGACCATCCCAACCACCTGAACTTCGAACCGTACTGTCTGAAACTCTTCAAGCAGCGCTGGTACATCCTGGGGCATTTCCACCGCTATGCTACGGAGGAAAAGCCGGAATCGGACTACTTCGGGATGTTCTCGTTTGACAGAATCCTGAACATGGAACTCACCGATATCAAATTCAAAATCGACCCTGACTTCGATGCGGAGGAGTATTTCGACGAGTGTTATGGCGTGCTCGTGGGCGACGACACCCGACCCGAGCGCATCGTCATCAGGGCATACGGTTATGAGCGATTCTATCTGCGCGACCTGCCCATCCACAGCAGCCAGAGAGAGATAGGCCAGGGCGAGGACTTCGCCGACTTCGAGCTGTTCCTGCGCCCGACCATCGATTTCAGCGGTCACCTGATGAGCCGTGGCAATTTAATCAAGGTTCTCACCCCCCAATGGCTGGCCGACGAGATACGCGACATGCACCGGGAAGCAGCTATGATGTATGAGGGAGAGCTTTGAGTGGAAAATATGAATCAACGCCATTGCCAATCAAACAGACGACGAACAGGATGAGAGCAACAATTGACTATATCAAACGGAAGTTTGACGAGTACAACGAGATGTGTTTTGATGGGAAGCTGAAACCGCTTCCCATCAAACTCAGCAATGCCAAGTCGTTTCTTGGCGCAGTATGTTTCCGACGGGAGAAAAACGCGAATGGCACATGGCACTACTATGGTTTCGTGTTTAAGATCAGTACGGTGATGGACCTGCCCGAGGAGGAGGTGGAAGATACCATACTGCATGAGATGATACACTACTACATCATGAGCAACCAGATGCAGGACACGGCACCACATGGAAAACTCTTCATTGCGAAGATGAAGGAGATCAACGTGAAGTTCAACCGCAAACTCTCTGTCTCACACCGCTCTACCAAGGAGCAACTAGACAGCGACCTTCGGAGGCGGCAGCACCTCATCTGTGTGTCTCGACTGAAAAACGGCAGACGTGCCATCACCATCGCCACGAAGACAAGGTTGTTTGACCTTTGGGATACCTTGCCGAGAATCCCCAACATGGCGGAATGGAGATGGGTGGTTTCTACCGACCCCTTTTTCAATCGCTTCCCCAGAGCCACCAAGCCCATCATCTATTATGTGCCGTCGGAAGAACTGGAGGAACACCTGAAAGACGCGCTTCCCCTAGTGAGGGATGGCAACACCATCCGGGTGAAAAGATAAAAGGATCGCGAGAAATTTGCCTGCGGCATATAACAACACTGACGCTGAAAGCATCACCGCTATATAACCGGGGGTACATGAGATAGCATATACCCCCGGGCTAGGGTATGTTTTTCACCATTTGGGTATATTATAATTCGTACAAATCGTCCAATTGAACTTCTGCCTGAATATCCCCCCAGTATTCATTCCGAGTTAGTCCATCAGTAGTAACCATGATGGAATGAATTGCTTTTTTTGTGCCTGTAACAGCAAGGAACACATTTCGTTTGCGGGCAAGAGCGTTAGCGTAATCAGGAGTGATGGTGTATAAATCCTTCGAATATTTCATTTCACACACATCGATTATTCCATCGCTACGGTCTATAAGCAAGTCTATCTGAACCCCAGGCCTGCCGACACTCTCATCTGGCAAGCAACGCCAGGCATATTCATTTGTCAATATTCCGCTGATACCAAGTTTCTTTTTAATCTGGTCAACATGCCATAGGCAAGTGCGCTCAAATGCCAAGCCGCACCAGGTATTATACTTTGGTGTTCCCAACATTGATCTCCAATAGTTTGAACTTTGACGAACTCCATCTATGTATTCGTAATAGAACAGTGTATAATGGTCTATCAACTGAAATATATCTGATTTAGTCCGATACCCCATCATTGTGTAACTACGAATAAAGCCACACCACTCCAAATCATTCAGAATGTCAGAAAATGCTCCGTTGTCTTCAAATCTTCCAGCCGCCAACAACTCCTGTCGAGTCATGCCCATCTTTTTCTTGGCCAACAACTCAATTACACGAACGTATGGTTCAGGCTTTTTGAATAATGACGCATATAACATCTCAAATTCATCATGCAACTCTCCGTTGGGTGAAAAAATCAGTCTGTCAATCTCTACCGTTATGCTTGTACCTTTTTGCAACAGGCTCCAATAATATGGCACACCGCCAAATATCATATAGGCTTCCAAAATCTGCTTGCGATTCAAAACGAGCCCTCTTGATTGAGCTAATTTCTCACATAATCCCAAAGAGAAAGGGCTGAGAAAGATACGATGGTTCAAACGATTATGCAGACCGCCTTTGTTTTTAATGATTTTTTTTACCATCCATGAGGTACTGCTTCCACATACCACAAAAACAATATCCTTTCTTGCAGAAGCCCATCCATTCCAAAAAGATTCCAGTTCTGACAGAAATCCAGAGCGTGGAGCATCCATCCACGGCAATTCGTCAAAGAATACAATCTTTTTGCCTTCAGGCAGATTTGTAATGAATCTTTTGAGTTCACTCAAAGCATCTCCCCAATTGGTCAGTTCGGGGGTGTCTTTCTGCCCATGTTCTTTGAGTGCACGACGGAAACGCACCAACTGATTTCTTGCTGTTAAATTTGATGCACCAGTGAATTGGAAGTCAAATCGGTTTTCAAAGGTTTCTCTGATTAGAAAAGTCTTGCCAACACGACGTCTTCCATACACTGCAATAAACTGAGAGTACTCTTCATTGAGGGCATTCTGTAATACTTGTTTTTCTTTTTCTCGACCAATTAGCATGGCATGTATTATTTTTGATTTACGCCACAAAAATAATACTTTTTCGTGAGTAAACAAGCGGAAAGTGTATAAAATAGTTAGATTC
>OMSQ01000149.1 GCA_900313805.1 uncultured Prevotella sp.
ATAATGACTGCAAATGTAACATTTTTTTGTTTTGTTGATTCATATCAAGTCGATTATGTTTGTCTTTTAACATATCTTAATGTTTTTCAGGGGGACGTTTGTGATTGTTATCACCACCGAGCCACCGAGTGCTCAGAGATAATATAAAACTCCGTGCTCTCCGTGCCTCCGTGGTGAACAGACATTCCCCTCCAGCGTAGCGAAAAAAACAGGAATAGAAAAGATTTTTCATTAAAAGCGTTGCTATATGAGAAATAAAGAATTAAATTTGCAAAAAACAAAAAACACCATGGCACGCGATGAAAGGGAATAAACTGAAAATGATGCTCCTGCTGCCCGTGATGAGCATACTGCTCACCATGGCAATGCCCGGCTGCACCGGCTGCCACAGCAAACCAGGCGAGACGGCAGACGACTCGCTGCCACTGCTCGTGGCACGCATACAGCAGTGCGCCAGACTCTATACCACAGAGTACCGCGTGCGAAAAGTGGTGACACATGACGACCAACTCACCTTCGAGGGCAACTTCCTCGGACATGAGTTCAGTATAGACATTCCAGCCGGAGACAGGAAAATTGCCATCCCCATCAACGCCACACTGAAAGGGTATGTAGACTTCAAAAACTTTGACAGTCAACATGTACGACGCGACAGCAACCGACTGGAAATCATACTGCCCGACCCGCAGGTGGAACTCACCAGCACGGAGATAGACCACGACAAGGTGATAGACCACGTGGCACTCTTCCGCAGACGGTTCTCCGACGAGGAACTCAGCGACTATGAACGGCAGGGTAGGGAGAGCATCATACGGACCATACCGCAACTGGGAATAGAGAAACGGGCACGGACAGCTGCCGTGCAACTGCTCATGCCGCTGCTGCAGCAGATGGGATTCGACACCGACCAGGTGGTCATCTCCTTCCGACGCGACTTCACTCCCGACTCCATGCGCATCACCGACCTCACCAAACCAGGACTATGACGAAACGCAAGGCACATAAGGGCGATAAATGGCTCAACGACATCACTCTCATGATCATCCTGGGCATGGTGCTCACGCTCATCATCGTGGGCACCGACACACACTTCGGATTCCATGAGCGCCGCGAAATCAGCATCACGCCGCTGCAGATACAGAGCATACGCGACATAGGGGAATGGGAGTTTCTCACTGTCACCGACGAGGAGATAGTGGACACTATACGCACTGGGTTCTTCAGCGATGATGAACTGGCACGCGTCTACACGGGCACCCTGCGCTTCGGCATACGAGCCGACAAAGCCAAGGACGACTGGATACGCATGCGACAGGACACGGTGGAGGTGACGCTGCCAGCCATACAGCTGCTCGACCACCGCTTCATCGACGAGGCGGCCACCAGGCCGTTCTTCGAAACGGGACGATGGAGCCAGAAAGCACGACAGGAACTCTATTATAAGGCGGAGCGCATGATGATGGCCCGCTGCTGGACGCAGGATAACATTCGCGCTGCCGAGCAGTCGGCCCTCCAGCACTTCCAGCAACTCATCACCGCCCTCGGCTTCGAACACGTAGACGTGCACTTCTGATTCACGAACCCTGATTTTCCACCGCCGAGGCGCAGATATTTTGCACCACCTCTGTGTCCTCCGTGCCTCCGTGGTGCAAAATCTAAGATTGAGCAGAGGCGGGATAAAAAACTGCGGACAAACACTCACGTGCTTGTCCGCAGTTCCTTGCAACAACGTTGCAAAACTTTTGAAACCAATTGTAATACCTAATTACTCAACCTAAAAAAATACCTATATCCTATGTAACGTAATGTTCAACACATAAACTTATCGTCAAACTACTAAACCTTAATTCCTTAATATCCTATTGAGGATTGGGGCGGCCTCTCGGCTTTTGACACTGCAAAGATACGGCGGTTTTTCACTGCATGCCATAAAAATATGCTAAAAAATCGCATTTTACCAACGTAAACGTTTGCATAAACGGTTTTCCACCTCCGCTCCCTTCGTGCCTCGGTGGTGAAAAATCTCTGCCCCTCCATTGTAAAAAAACTAGGAAAAAATTTGGAAAAAGTTTATATTTTGTTTATATTTGCAGTCGGAAAAGTTTAGAAAATATAAACTTTCGGCAAAAATTGTAAATATATGAGAAAATTACTTGAACAAATCATTGGACGTAAATACTACGTCATTATCGTAGGAGAACGAGGTAGCGACCGCTACGACATGGCCTCGCAGATTCACACTTCGCGTGAGTCGGCCGAAGCCCACCGCAGGCGCATCGATGCCACTCGCACCTACCAGTACATCACCACAGTGAGTTTCCGCTCCCGCCATCACTTCTAGTCAACTTCTTTTCCTCGCAAAAATGAAAGAGAACCTGAACCGCCGTGCCATACCCTTGCGCGGCATGCAAACCGACACTGACGACCACTCGGCTGCTGACGGCACTCTCAGTCATGCGCTCAATGTGCAGGTGACCAATGAGCACCTGCAAGTAGCCCCTGCCGTGACCATCACTCCGCCCGCTCCGCTGCCGCCCCTCTGTTGCCGCCAGTCACTGCTTTATGCCCTCACCGTCACCCAGCGCCCGCTGCCACTGACGGTGGATGTCCCCCTCACCGACACCCTCGCACGCTATGCCGCAGCATCCGACACGCCCGTCACGGGTCAGCAGTCGCTGCTCTCTGCCACTCTCGGCACGGCATGGCACGACGCCACTCCCACCGCCGCCACCATGCTACTGGCTCACGCACTCCTGGCAGTAGACCAGCAGCAGGCCCTGCTCGGACCACGATGGATGCACCACTTGCGCATGGCTAGGGCGGCACTCCGACTGGCAGACGGATCGCACATACTATGGTCGGCACCCTTCGCTCTCATGCCGCCCTCTCTGCAGGCAGAGGTCAATATCGATGCCGACGGCACCGCGCAACGGGCTCTGCACCACCAAGCCTGTCTGCACGCGCACGAGGTGAGCGTGAGGTGGGTGGACGAGGCCGACACTCAGCAACTGCGACAGCTGGTGCAGGCCATTGACGTCTTTGTCAGTCCACCGCTCTATGCCATCCAGACCTCGATGCCTGACGAGGTGATAACCGACTCTGCGGGTCGCGCCCTCAGACTGCGCTTCGCTATGGCCGACGACGCCACTCTCGCCATGCGCTTCGAACGACTGACATACTCGCTGGCGCTCTCGCTGCCCGTTGACGACATGGGCACGCCACACGCCATCAATCTGCCGCCCTCTGGAGCACCCGCCGCCGACCTGGCCGATGCCCACGTGCATGCCCTACGCGCAGAGGTGGCATGCCTGCACGAACAGCGCTGGTGCATGGCCGCTGTCACTCCGCGATACCATGCGCCCTTCCTGCCACTGGTGGAATACGCCTTTCATACACTCACGCCCGACGAGAGGGCGGCACTCAGCGGCGATGCACTGGCAGAGGCGCTCTACTGTGAGATGCTGTGCGACCGTCGTGCCGACATCGCCGACTCGCCCACGCCGCTGCCGGCACAGCTCGTGGCGGAGGTGACGCTGTACGAGAATGGCGGTCTGCACTCATACCTCTTCACGCAACAGGCTTCCTATCCGCTGTGCATGCCGCTGTGGGTGTCTGACCGAAGGGCAAGGGCGCTGCACCTGCATCTCAGCACTACCATCGACGGACGACGCCGCTGCTGGCACCGACGCTTGGTGCTCGCACCCATGGCCGACGGCACCGACGGCGCCTACGCACTGTGGCGAGGACAGGCAGCAGGACATGCCGAGGGTTCGTCGGCGCTGCTCTCGCTCCTCATGCAGCAATGTCGTATGGTGGGCTACGATGCTGCCTCGCACGCCTACACCGAACGCTATGCTATGTGGCAGGAGGAGACTGCCGCCAGTTTCGATGCGCTGGTAGCGCAGGCCTCCACACACCACGACGGGGCGACACTGGCCTCTACTCTCTGCACCTCGCTGCCCGACAGCACGCTGGTCTTCCCGCACCACGACTGGGTGACGGTGGGCACGGGCACCATACGCGCGCTGTGCAGCAACACGCGCCGATACAGCAACCTGCAGATAGGCTCCTTCCCTCTGCTGGCTTTCTCTACCGACGGGGTGTGGGCGCTGCAGGCCGACACGCAGGGACGATGGCGACAACGACAGCTGGTGTGCCGCGACGTGGTGGCAGGACCAGAACAGGTGACGGCGGCCGACCAGGAGGTGGTCTACGCCACGGCCACTGACATTCGCGCGCTCTCGGGCACTAAGGTGCGCACGCTGGCACAGACAGACGGTCACCCGGCCGCACCACTCGCATTGCCACTCCTCGACGAGGTGATGCAAGCGCTCGCCGTACGATACGGCGGGAGTGCCGAACAGTGGCAGCCCACTGCCATTCATCAGGTGCAGAGCATGGAGCACGCACTGCTCTTCTATGACGACAGCACCTCAAGACTCTGCGCCGTGATAGACGGACGCTGCTATACCTGCGACATGACGACGGGCGAGTGGGGCACGGCACCGCTCACCACTGACCACGATGCCGACGCCACCGACTCGCCACTGCTCTTCATCACACGACCGATGAAATGGGGCAGTGCACACCTGCGCAAAAGACCGCGACACCTCCGACTCTGCGGGTCCCTGCCGCACGACGGCATGAGCATGGCACTGTGGTGGAGCGACGACCTGCGCTCCTGGCACCTCTCTGCCACCTCGGCACTACACTATATACATCACCTCTGCGGCTCGCCTCACCGATACTTCATCCTGCTCGCTGCTGGCATGATGCACGATGACGACTATATCAGCGATATATTAGTAGATAAGTAATGAAAAAATATGACATATAACTATTATGAACAATCAGAAAAAAGAGTGCATACAGTATGTGTGCGCAGTGACGATGATAGGCTCGGGAATGATACTCGCCTTTCTCAGTTTCTTCCTTCATGGGGATGTGACCGACGGCGTGCTTATGTACATAGGCGAGGCACTGGTCTTCGCAGGGGGTATCTTCGGCGTGTCGGCATACTATCATACGAAAATGGGCGAGATGGGCAACCGCTCGCCACAACAACAGGAGGAACGGCATCATGAGTGACAGACAGTTTAAGGCAAACGAAAGGGTCATGCTGACTATATGCCAAAAGGCCATTCACGACATGACTACTATGATTGACTATGTGGCTGCCCGACGCCGTACTGACGACGAAGCGCGATTCGACCGACTCTCCATCATACCGCCCGACCATGGACTGATGCTACTGCTGGCACGTGAGGCCTTCTACGCTCTGCCAACAGCTTGCCACTGCCCGGCTACTCTCACCGAGCAACAGCGCACCATGGCGGTGCAGTGCATGGCAAACTACATGATGTGGCGCTGGCTCACACTGGTCAGTCCCGACGAGGCACCGCCCTTCCGTGAACAGAGCGACTCCATAGTTGCCAGACTGACGGAACAGATGAGGCATGCTGACTCCGGAAAACGAACCCGCAGACCAATGTTTCCTTTTTGAAAAATGTTTATAGTTATGACAAACAACCAAGACTCACACTTCGGCGAGAAACGCACAGCGCTGCTCGCTCATGCCGCTCTATGCTGGAATGAACTGGATGAATACCGACGCCGACGCGAAAGGTGTAAACGCTATACATACGGCGACCAGTGGAAAGACAGAATAAGAGTGGACGGACGGTGGACCACCGAGGAGGAGTATATCAGACAACAGGGGAATGAACCGCTGAAAAACAACCTCATCCGACGACTGGTGAAAAACGTTATCGGACTGTACCGTCAGCAGATGCCGGCTCTGGAATGTGTGGCACGCGACCCCGACGAGCAACCGCTGGCCACCACCATGACGCGTGTGCTGCAGTGCAACTGGCAACTCAACCGGGCCACGGAGATGCAGGCAAGGGCCTTCGAGGAGTTTCTCATCTCGGGCATGGTGGCACAGCGCAAATCGTTCGGATACCGACAAGGACGATTCGACTGCTGGACCGACCAGGTGGCACCCAGCCGCTTCTTCTTCGACAGACATGCACGCGACTCGAGAGGCTGGGACACCGACACCATCGGACAAATCACCGACATGAGTTTCGCACAACTATGCACGCTCTTCGCACGCTCACCTCAGCATTACAGCTGGCTGGCTGCAGCATACCAACCATCACTCATGCAGGCACGAACCGACGACATGCTGACCAGCATGCCTCTCTCACAGCTCTCCAGAAACTTCCTCGCTGCACCATACGACCGCTGCCGCGTGATAGAGGTGTGGCAAAGGGTGCAGAAACCACGATTCCTCTGCCACGACATGCGTGAAGGACGGCTCATACGCTGCTCGCAAGAGGAATACTACCGACTGCTGGCTCCCATACGGCAACAGCGGTCTCTCAACGGACTGCCGGGCATAAAGGCCTACTGGGGATTCGACGAGTGGTGGGAGTTCACCTACCTCACTCCCTGGGGCGACGTGCTCGCCAACGGCATCTCTCCTTTCCAGCACGGACAGCACCCCTTCGTGTTCAAGGCTTATCCCTTCATCGACGGAGAGATACACTCGTTCGTCGACGACGTGATTGACCAGCAGCGATACACCAACCGACTGATAACGCTCTACGACTGGGTGATGCGCTCTTCGGCGAAGGGAGTGCTCATGGTGCCGGAAGACTGTATTCCCGACGGCATGACGCTCAACGACTTCGCCGAGGAATGGGCGAGGTGCAACGGGGTGATGTCGGTGCGCACGAGAAACGGCACGCCCATGCCGCAACAGATGGCGGTCAACGCCACCAACATAGGCATACACGACCTGTTGCAGACGCAACTCGACCTGTTCGAGGATATCTCGGGCGTGAGCGGGGTGCTGCAAGGCAAAAGAGGAGCATCGGTGTCGTCGGGCACGCTCTTCAAACAGCAGACTCACAACGCCACCACCTCGCTGGCCGATATCATCGATACCTTCGTGGCCTTCCTCACCGACGGGGCATACAAAGACCTGGATAATATCCGGCAGTGCTACGGACAAAGGGAAATGACAAGCATAGCCGGAGGGGTGGCTGACAGGGTGGTGTACGACCCTGAGCAGATGCACGACCTGGAGTTCGACCTCATCGTGAGGCCGCACGCTCAGCACGACGACGATACTTCTCCGACTTCCTAACGTCGCGCTTCACCACCTCGCCCTCCTCGTACAACTGGGCGAGCATGAGCAGCGAACGGCGGTCCTTCCGCTTCGCGCCTTCTTCCAACCAGAAGAGGGCGCGTTTCACATCACGATCCATGCCTTTGCCCTCGAGGGCGCAGTGGGCGAGGTTGTACATGGCCTCGGGCACTCCCTTGCGTGCCGACTCCTCATACCAGAACAGGGCCTTCTTGGCATCGGCAGTCACACCGGTGCCGCTCTCCAGACACCAGGCGAGGTTGTACTGAGCCTCGGCATCCTCCTGGGCTGCCGCCTGACGAAACCACTTCACTGCCTCGGTGGCATCGCGCTCCACACCACGGCCGTACAGGTAGCACAGACCCACACTGTACTGCGCACTGCTCACTCCCTGACGGGCGGCAGACAGGTACCAGCGGGCGGCCAGACTGTCGTTCCGCTCCATGCCATCGCCACGGGCATAGCAGTCGGCAACACTCCACTGAGCCAGGGCATGACCGCCACGGGCTGCTGCCAGATACCACTGAGCGGCTATACGCACGTCCTTCGCCACGCCCCAGCCGCGGTCGTAGCAATAGCCCATGCGATACTGGGCGGCCGTGTCGCCACGCTCGGCAAGGGTGAGCAACTGCCTCACATTCACGCTCTTGGCAGCACCGGGATAAACACTCACAGGTTGTCCCAGCACCTTTAAGCCACACAAGGCACAAAACAATAATAATATCGTCGTCTTCTTTTCCATCTTCATAGAGCTCCACGCCCTTTTGCCCTGCAAAAATAAAAAATTACCGCGAAAATGCTTGTGAAAAACAAAAAATGTATTTACCTTTGCCGCCGAAATGGTGAAATTGATACCCTTTTGTTAAACTAAATAGAACTATTGCCTATCGAAACATCATTACTTAAACAAACACTAATTTAAGGAATGAACAATCTATTTGAAATGTCAGACGAACAACTGGCATTGCTTTATATCGATGGCGACAATAGGGCTTTTGACTTGCTGCTGCAGCGCAATCAGTCTAAGTTGTACTCGTACATCATATTCGTGGTTAGGGACCGCGATATAGCTGATGACATCTTCCAGGAGACGTTCGTAAAGGTGATTACCAAACTGCATCAGCGCAAATATGCCACAACCGGAAAGTTCAGTGCATGGCTCATGCGCATAGCACACAATATCATCATGGACTGGTATCGTGAGCAGAGGGCAGGGCATATAGTGGAACCCACTGCCGACAATGACCTGAGTAACCTCTCTGGACAGCAAGTGATGGATAGCAACATAGAGGGGCATTTCGTCAATGACCAGATACTTTGCGATGTGAAGAGGATGATGAATATGCTGCCCCCCACACAGAGAGAGGTTGTGTTCATGCGCTTCTATCAGGACCTCTCCTTCAAGGAGATAGCAGAACTCACCAACGTGAGCATCAACACCGCACTAGGACGCATGCGCTATGCAGTGCTCAACCTCAGAAGAATGGCAAAGAGCCACCACATAGAACTGGAGCTCTGCTAAGAGAAAATAATAATCTTGTTTTAACGATAAATCGATTTATCGTTTAATCGGTTAATCGAAAAAAGGGTGAGCCAGCGGCTCACCCTTTTAATTCTTTTATCACCTTCATCGGGTCGGCGGCACGAAACACATGACTGCCGCTCACCAGCACATCGGCTCCTGCCTCTACCAACTGCGGGGCGTTAGCGGTGGTCACTCCGCCGTCTATCTGGATCAGGGCCTCGCTGCCGCTCTCTGTTATCAACTGGCGCAGGGCGCGGGTCTTGGCGTAGGTGCGCTCTATGAACTTCTGACCACCGAAGCCGGGGTTCACGCTCATCAGCAGCACCATGTCCACATCGCAGATGATGTCGGTCAGCAGCGACACGGGGGTGGAGGGGTTCAGCGTCACGCCGGCCTTCATGCCGGCGGCATGTATCTCCTGGACGGTGCGGTGCAGATGGGTGCAGGCCTCGTAGTGCACGTTCATCATCATGGCTCCCAGGCGGGCGGTCTGCTCTATCCAACGCTCGGGATGCACTATCATCAGATGCACGTCGAGGGGCTTGGTGCTCGCACGGGCTACATGTTCCAGCACGGGGAAGCCAAAGGAGATGTTAGGCACGAACACGCCGTCCATCACATCGCAGTGCAACCAGTCGGCGGCACTCTCGTTCACCATCGCCACATCACGGTCCAGATGAAGGAAATCGGCCGAGAGCAGCGATGGGGATATCAGTATTTCTCGTTTCATAATGACTTTGGGGATTGTCTCTTCCGTCAGTTCAGACAACAGCCCGTCTCACGGCCGGCCAGGGTCAGGGTGTAGTAGGTGTAGGCAAACTGCCTGATGAAATTGAGGGTCTGTTCTTTCGGACGGAGTTCTTCGAGTGTAAAATTATGCATAGGCAAACGGGGTTTTTTTTGTTTCTGTATTATTAACGCATCACCACCCCGGTTTATTATATCTTTTACCATATCTTTTTCACCTCTGTCTCATCTTTTTTTACCCCTGTCTCACCCGCCAGTTGCCATCGGCTATTACCTCGCCTATGCCCTTGCAGTTGTCTATGCTCAGCAGGTCGTATTCACTCTGGTTGGGCGCATTGTCGTGCAGGGGTCCCACGTCCCATCCGCCCAGGTTGCAGGAGCGCAGGGTGAGTCGGGCGCCGCCGATGAACGCCTTGTCGGCATCGTCGTAGGTGTTGCTGTAGCCGTTGTTGTGGCCCACTATGCCGTTGTTCACGGCACCCTCGGCGGCTGTGGTGAAGCGGCAGCGCGCTATGGTGCCCTCTTCCTCGGCAGATATGCCTATGCCTACGCCGGCTCCTGCCCATTCATCGCACCGCGGACTGCCCATGTAGTGTATCACGCAGCGGTCCACGGTCCACCGCCCGTCGCGCCCCTTGGCTGCCGTCTCGGGATGCAGGCAGTAGCGGGCGTTGCGGGCAGCAAGGGTCATGCCGCTGATGGTGCCGCGGTATTCGCTGCCGTACTGTATGCAGAATATCTGCATGCGCATGCACTGGGCGCGTGTCATGTGGTAGTCGGAGGGCAGACCGTAGGCCCCGTCGAGCAGAAGCACATAGCGCTCGGGATGGTCGGGGTCGGCGGTAGTAAAACTCACATACCGGCCTGTGCTGTCGGGGTTGGCGGTGCCGCCTATCATGATGCCGCGCGCACTGCTGCCGTCCAGGTCGTGGGCTATGCTGCACTGTGCGGAGAGGTCGTAGGTGCCCGCCTCGTCTATCATTATGGTACAGCGCAGCAGGGGGTGGTTGTACAGGTGATGGGCGGTGCCGTAGATGCTGCGGGCGGCACTCAGCGGGTCGGCGAAGTGCGTCACGCCCCATCCCTCCGTGGCATAGTTGTAAGACATGCCCACGTGCAGGTATCGCATGCCGTAGTTGTGACTGTCGCGCTCCTCCTCGCTCTCTGACATGTAGGTGGCATATACTGCTGCGTCGGCGGCATTGCTGAAGAGGTAGCTCACGCGTGCACGCATGGTCACATCCTCGGTGATGGTGTAGTGGGCGCGAGGCTGGGCGTTCAGTCCCTCGGGACGTATGCAGTTGTCCATGCCGGGGGTGATGTCGCGCTCGAAGATGATGGTGTCGCCCTCTTTCCATATACGGCTCCACTGCTGACTGTTGTACTGCTCGGGCTGCAGTGGGGTGGTGAGATACAGGCGCACGCGCATGCTGCGGCCGTAGAGCTGACGCACGAAGTAGAACCACGCGTACACGAGTCCGCTGCTCTGGTTGCAGTCATCGCCGGCATTGAAGTGACGTTCTCTCCATGTGGGGTAGTTGTAGCGCGCCTCGGGTTCGATTTCGTATGTGTGCTGGTCTATCAGCTGCTGGCATTTCTCCTGCAGGCGGATGGTCTGCTGCATGCTGGCGGCCACCTCGCTGCGCAGCTGCTCTATGCTCTCGGTGGCGAGCACGCTCTGGTTGGCGGCCAGCTGTTGCCACTGGCCTTCGCTCACGCATACGTAGGCGTGTATGCTCTCGCCGTCGTCTGCTGTCACCAGGGCGTACATGCCGCGGCGGGGCAGGGGCCATGTGGCAGTGAGCTGTTCGTATGATGTCCACAGACCCAGGTCCATGGATTGAAGGTGTGTGTAGGTGAGCAGGCCGCCCACATGCACATCGCCGTGCAGCGTGGTACTGCCGTTCACCTCCAGGGCATGGCCCACCATGGCATCGTGGGCTATCACCAGGTCGGCAGCCTCGTGACGGGCTGCGTAGGGCAGGGTGCTGTTGCTTGTCTCGTTCATTGTCTCAGTATGTCAAGGGTTCTCTGTGCTGTGCTGAGCACTATGTCGTCATATATTAGTCGGGGGAGTCGTGCCACCTCGCAGCCGTGGATGTCGGTCTCCACACGGGGCAGTGGCAGGTAGAGGGCCTCGGTCAGGGCGGCTCTATTGCCGCCCTGCGAGGTGTAGAAGGTCAGTCGTTGTCCGAAGGCCGATGGCTCTGTCACCACCACGGGTCGCCAGGGGTTGCCGTGTATGGCTG
>OMSQ01000129.1 GCA_900313805.1 uncultured Prevotella sp.
AAGCGTGGCGAAATCGCATTGACCTATATCTATGGTATCGGTCGAAGTAGTTCAGCAAAGATATTGGACAAGGCAGGTGTGAGTCGTGAGCTCAAGGTAAACGAGTGGACCGACGACCAGGCAGCCAAGATCCGTGAGATTATCGGCGCTGAGTTTAAAGTAGAAGGTGATCTCCGCTCGGAGATACAGATGAACATCAAGCGTCTCATGGACATCGGTTGCTACCGTGGTGTACGTCATCGTAACGGTCTTCCCGTTCGTGGTCAGAGCACGAAGAACAATGCCCGTACTCGTAAGGGTAAGAAGAAGACTGTGGCTAACAAGAAAAAGGCTACTAAGTAATCAGTAAACGTTTCATTATCATGGCAAAGAAAACAGTCACTTCTAAGAAGAGAAATGTAAAGGTTGATGCACTCGGACAGTTGCATGTGCACAGTTCTTTCAATAATATCATCGTGTCTTTGGCCAACAGCGAGGGTCAGGTCATCTCATGGTCGAGCGCCGGTAAGATGGGATTCCGCGGTTCAAAGAAGAATACTCCTTACGCTGCTCAGATGGCAGCTGAGGACTGCGCTAAGGTAGCCTACGACCTGGGTCTGCGCAAGGTGAAGGCCTATGTGAAGGGTCCTGGTAACGGTCGTGAGTCGGCCATCCGTGCCATTCATGGTGCCGGTATCGAGGTGACGGAGATTATCGACGTCACACCGCTGCCGCACAACGGTTGTCGTCCTCCGAAGCGTCGTCGCGTGTAATTCACATATACAGTTACAGAAATCTATTTTTATATTATGGCAAGATATATAGGACCGAAATCTAAGATTGCACGCCGTTTTGGAGAACCCATCTTCGGCGCTGACAAAGTTTTGTCTAAGAGGAACTTCCCTCCTGGACAGCATGGCCAGGACCGTCGTCGCAAGAAGTCGGAGTATGCCGTCATGTTGGCAGAGAAGCAGAAGGCTAAGTACACTTACGGTGTGCTGGAGCGTCAATTCCGTAATATGTTTGAGAAGGCGTCTAAGTCTGAAGGTATCACTGGTGAGGTGCTGCTCCAGAACCTGGAGAGTAGACTCGACAACGTGGTGTTCCGTATGGGTGTGGCTCCTACTCGTGCTGCTGCCCGTCAGCTGGTGAGCCACAAGCACATTGTGGTGGACGGTAAGGTGGTGAACATCCCCTCGTATTCCGTCAAGCCCGGACAGGTGGTAGGTGTGCGTGAGAAAGCTAAGTCACTGGAGGTGATAGAGGCTGCTCTCGCAGGTTTCAATCACAGCAAGTATCCCTGGATAGAGTGGGACGATGCCAGCAAGAGCGGCAAATATCTGCACAAGCCCGAGCGCGCTGATATCCCCGAGAATATTAAGGAACAGTTAATCGTTGAGTTGTACTCTAAATAATCATTGAATCAATGGCGATATTAGCATTTCAAAAACCTGACAAAGTCGTAATCTTGGCAGCGGACGAGCAGTTCGGCAAGTTCGAATTCCGTCCCTTGGAGCCTGGCTTTGGTGTGACCATTGGCAACTCGCTCCGCCGCATCCTGCTTTCGTCGCTCGAGGGTTTTGCTATCAACACTGTCAAGATAGGCGGTGTGGAGCATGAATTCTCCTCGGTACCCGGCGTGAAGGAGGACGTTACCAACATTATTTTGAATCTCAAGCAAGTTCGATTCAAACAAGTAGTAGAAGAATTCGAGAACGAGAAAGTTAGTATCACCGTAGAGAACTGCACTGAGTTCAAAGCTGGTGATATCGGTAAGTATCTGACTGGATTTGAAGTGTTAAACCCTGATTTGGTGATTTGCCATTTAGATGTCAAAGCGACAATGCAGATAGACCTGAACATTAACAAGGGACGTGGATACGTGCCTGCTGATGAGAACAGGATGTACTGCACTGACGTCAATGTGCTTCCCATCGATTCTATCTACACCCCAATCCGTAACGTGAAGTTCGCCGTAGAGCCCTACCGTGTGGAGCAGAAGACGGACTATGACAAGCTGGTGCTTGAGGTCACGACGGATGGTTCCATTCACCCGAAGGATGCTCTGAAAGAGGCAGCCAAGATACTCATCTATCACTTCATGCTCTTCAGCGATGAGAAGATCACGCTGGAGAACCCGGAGATAGACGGCAACCAGGAGTTTGACGAGGAGGTGCTCCACATGCGCCAGTTGCTCAAGACCAAGTTGGTTGACATGAACCTCTCGGTTCGTGCTCTCAACTGTCTGAAGGCTGCTGACGTGGAAACACTCGGCGACCTGGTACAGTTTAACAAGACTGACCTTTTGAAGTTCCGCAACTTCGGTAAGAAATCGCTTTCTGAGCTTGATGATTTGCTCGAGAGTCTGAATCTGTCGTTTGGAACTGACATATCCAAATATAAATTAAATCAAGAATAACAGAAATGAGACATAATAAGAAATTCAATCATCTGGGTCGTACTGCAGACCACCGTCAGGCCATGCTCGCGAATATGGCTATCTCGCTGATCATGCACAAAAGAATCACTACGACCCTGGCCAAGGCTAAGGCTCTGAAGAAGTATGTGGAGCCTCTGATCACCCGTGGCAAGGAGGATACCACCAACTCGCGACGTGTGGTGTTCCGTTATTTGCAAAACAAGTTTGCCGTGACTGAGCTCTTCGGTCCTGTGGCAGAGAAGGTGGGCGACCGTCCCGGTGGTTATACCCGCATCATCAAACTGGGTTACCGCAAGGGTGACGCTGCTGAGATATGCTTCATCGAGTTGGTAGACTTTGATGAGAACATGCTCAAGGCTCCCAAGGCTGCCAAGAAGACCCGTCGTAGTCGTCGTGGTGGTGGTGCCAAGGCTACTGAGGCTGCTGCTCCCGTGGCTGAGACCAAGGAGACTGCTGAGGCTGAGTAATACTCGCGCTCATTTCTACTACACTATAGGTGCTCACACTCAAAAGGGTGTGGGCACTTTTTTTGTCAACTGACGGAAATGTAGGGTTTTTCCTAATGCGTTTTGGGGATTTTCCTTTGTCGTTTTCATTCTTTCATGCTATTTTTGTAGCGTGAAAGTGTGAACGTTGTTCATGCACCGTGGGTATAAACTATTAAAACACAGAAAGATATGAAGAAGTATTTGGTATTGACATGTTGTGCTGCCCTGTTGATGACGGGTTGTGGCACTTATGCTGGTGCCGGTGCATACGCCGGCAGTGGTATCGGTGGTATGCTGGGATCGGCTATCGGCGGTATTGCCGGTGGCTGGCGTGGCAGTGACATAGGTACTGTGGTGGGCATGGCTGGTGGTGCCATAGTGGGTGGTGCCATAGGCAGTGCTGCCGACCAGAAGCGCGATAGTAACCGTGCACAGCGCATGGAGAGAAGTCATAGTTATGACCGTGGCTATGAAAAGGGTTACGAGCGCGGTTATGATCAGGGCTATGATGACCGTATTTACGACTTTGGCAGCAGCGACTATACAGGCAACTATTCGGCTGCTCCGGCACGTGTGACCACACCCTCTTCGAGCAGTTACCGTGGCAACAGCAATTACGGTTATAACCAGAAGATAGAAGTGCGCAATGCCCGTTTCGTGGACGACAACCACGACCAGGTGCTTCGCAGCAATGAAGTGAGCAAGATAATCTTCGAAGTGGTGAACAATGGTGACCATACGCTTTACGATTTGCAGCCTCAGGTGATAGAGACCACTGGCAACAAGCGTATCTACATCTCGCCCAGCGTGCATGTGGAGCAGTTGGCACCAGGTCAGGCCATCCGCTATACCGCCATGGTGAAGGCTGGCAAACTGAAAGACGGCACAGCCACCTTCTGCATCTCAGTACTTCAGGGAGGCAGAGAGATGTCGGGCGTATCGGAGTTTACGGTGAGCACACGACGCTGAGTGTGTGCCCCTGTGATTACAGCCCGTTATTTAGGCGCAAGCGCCTAAATAACGGGCTGGACTTTTATAGTATCTATAGTGCCTATAGAGTCGTTATACTATGCCTTGTGCCATCATGGCGTTGGCCACCTTCATGAAGCCTGCGATGTTGGCGCCCTTCACATAGTCGATGTAGCCGTCGGGTTGTTTGCCGTAGCGCACGCATGCATCGTGTATGCTGTGCATGATATAGTGCAGTTTTTCGTCCACTTCCTTTTCGCTCCAGTTCAGTCGTATGGAGTTCTGTGTCATCTCCAGTCCTGACGTAGCCACGCCGCCGGCGTTTACAGCCTTGCCAGGAGCGAAGATCATCTTCGCGTTGACGAATTTCTCCACTGCCTCGGCCGTGCATCCCATGTTGCTCACCTCAGCCACGCATAGCGGTTTGTTGGCCAGCAGCATGTCGGCATCATTGCCGTTGAGCTCGTTTTGTGTGGCGCATGGCAGTGCGATGTCGCATTTCACTTCCCATGGCTTTTTGCCTGCTACGAAAGTAGAGCCTGGGAATTCGTCTGCGTATGGCTGGCATACGTCATTGCCGCTGGCGCGCAGTTCGAGCATATAGTCGATTTTCTCGCCGCTGATGCCTTCGGGGTCGTAGATATATCCGTCGGGTCCGCTGATGGTGATGACCTTAGCTCCCAGTTCCGTTGCCTTGAGAGCTGCTCCCCATGCCACATTGCCGAAGCCGCTGAGAGCCACCGTCTTGCCTTTGATGTCGATGCCATGAGTCTCGAGCATCTGGTTGACGAAGTACAGAGCTCCGAAGCCTGTAGCCTCCGGACGGATGCGGCTGCCGCCCCATTCCAGTCCCTTGCCGGTGAGCACGCCGTTCCAGGTATGTGTGAGTTTCTTGTACATGCCAAAGAGGTAGCCTATCTCTCTGCCACCCACGCCGATGTCGCCTGCCGGCACGTCGGTGTCGGGGCCTATCACCTTGTACAGTTCAGTCATGAACGCCTGGCAGAACCGCATGACCTCGGCATCGCTGCGTCCGCGGATAGAGAAGTCGGAGCCGCCCTTGCCGCCACCCATGGGCAGAGTGGTGAGAGCATTCTTGAACGTCTGTTCAAAGCCCAGGAATTTCAGTATTGACAGGTTGACCGATGAGTGAAATCTCAGTCCGCCCTTATACGGGCCGATAGCGCTGTTGAACTGCACTCGGTATCCGAGGTTAACATGTACCTCGCCCTTGTCGTCAGTCCAGGGCACGCGGAATGTGATGATGCGTTCGGGTTCTACAATACGCTCTATGAGTTTGGCGCGTTCAAATTCGGGATGCTGGTTGTATACGTCCTTCACAGAGTGCAGCACCTCTCTTACAGCCTGCAGATACTCAGCCTCGCCCGGGTGCTTCTGCGCCAGGGAATGCATGATTTTCTCAACTTCCATAGTAATATCTTTAAAGGTTAATAATGATTGTCCTGATTAAGGTTGTCATTGTGTTATTTCATTGATGCAAATATAGGTTTTTATTTGATACGCTCCAAACAAAAAGGCGAAAAAAAACTCACTTCGCTGACTTTTTGTTTGGAGCGTATTTTAGGGGGCTTTTCGGCAGGGCCGGATATTCCGGATAATCCGGTTTTTCCGGGTTTTCTGGGTTTCCAGATTCTTCCGGGGGCTCTTACAGGTCTATTTCAAATTTTGGTATGCTGATTTGCGAGAAGTAGGAGCAGAAGAGCGAGTGGTAGTCAGTGCGTATGTCGCGTGCCAGGAAGGTCTCGTCGATGTTCTTCACATCCTTGAGTATGCGTTCGTCGCTCACCAGTGTGAGGTGTGAGCGCAGTATTTTAAAGAAGCGTATCTCGTGATACTCCACCCTTTCGTCAGCTCGTATCATATCTACGGCCACTTGCAGCACCTGTATCTCCTGTTCAGCGCTGAGTCCATAGTCGTGCAGGTCAATGAAATATAGTTTCAGGAAGCCCACGCCTCGTTTGTTGATTTCTCGTATGAGGTTGTTGAGTACAGCATTGACGTCGAGGTGAGATATGAGCGGGTGATTAGTTGCCATATCACGTATGAGTTGCACCTCCTCTGGTGCTATCTGTCCGTCGCATGCCATGCATGAGAATGCCGTGCGCAGTAGAAGTTCGTTGAATGTCATGATGATATGTGTTTTTACCGGCTGCAAGCCCATTTCACTATAAGTATGATACCGATGATGACGATCCATCCCAGCAGTTGCATAGCCCAGTGCCATGAGCCGCGTCCGCCGCTGTCAGTATTGTGCATTATCTTGTTGTATGCCGTGGAGAGAGTGATGCGGTTTTCAGAGTATCGTCCGGACTTGAACTGTGGTATCATGTCCATGTCGTCCATTGCCCGGAAGAGGGCCATGGCTTGAGTCACAGTGAGTTTTGCCCTTAGCCTGCCTTGTTGGTTGTCTATATCCTGCATGCGCAGGTTTATCTCAGCGCTCATGTTGTTTATGGCATCATCCACCACGCGTGTGGATAGTCGTAGGTAGTATGGATGCTCCCGTCCTATGCGTTGTGCTATGGTGTCGAGCAGTGGGCGTGTCTGTTCCACCAGTTGTCTGGCGAATCGTATTTCGTCAGGTTGTCTTACGAAGTCGTTGAGGGCTTGTTCCACCTGTCTTGCCTCGGCTGCCACCTCTGCTGGCGGTTCATTGTCTATAATCTCCTGCATCAGTCGTCTGTTTTCCATGCATCTGGCACGTGCGTATGCGCCCACGGCCATCTGGCAGGCCTTGTCGGCCAGTGGCATCATCTCTCTGGCCACCTGTGCCGTAGGGTTGTCGTTGCATGCGTCGATAGCCTGTTGCAGCAGTTGCATGGCCTGTTTGTCGGCCTGTGTGCCGTCGGTTTTTGTTGCTTGTTCGTTCATAGGCATTAGTGTATGTGGTGGTGGTTGTAATAAAAGACGATAGTGCAAATCCCTGTCTTCTCAGGCGATTTTGCACTATCGTTGTCATATACTCACACCTGTCCGTGTGGTCATGGTGTGCAGAGGACTGTTATTCTGCTTTCTCCTCGTTGGCACGGAAGGCAGAGAGTTCCTCGTCGTTGAAGTTCATCACGTAGTGCGCCTTGCCCATCACGTTCTCCTCAGCCATGCGTACATACACCCGTGCACTCTTCTCGAAGAGTTCGGGAGCGCGTGTTGCATCGTCGAGTATGAGCAGAGCCATGATGATTTCGGCAGTCATGTCGTACAGACGTCGTGCCAGGAAGTCCTGCACCTCTTGGTTCTGTGCCTCTTTCACGAAGTTTATGCTCTGTTCATAGAGGTCGACCATCTTGGCCACTTTTTGTTGCAGCGGTTTCAGAGCTTCGCTCACCTGTCCCTCGAGCATCTCGCGTATGATAGAGAGGTAAGTGCCGTTGGTGATATACCTGATGGCAGCCACCACCTGCAGTTGAGTAGTACCCTCATAGATAGAGAAGATACGTGCATCGCGGTAGAGGCGCTGGCTCTTGTATTCCATGATAAAGCCAGAGCCACCGTGTATGGATATGGCATCGTACGCATTCTGGTTGGCATATTCCGAGTTCATGCCTTTGGCGATGGGAGTGAAGGCATCTGCCAGTCGGCTGTACTTCTTCATTTCGGCACGTTCGTCGGCTTCCAGTTTACGGTCGCGCTGAATATCCTCCAGGGCTTTGTACATATCCACGTAGCGAGCTGTCTGATAGAGCAGTGAGCGTCCGGCGTCGAGTTTTGCCTTCATGCGGCTGAGCATATCGTACACAGCGGGGAACTCGATGATTTTCTGTCCGAACTGAGCGCGTTCCTTGGCGTATGCCAGACCCTCGTTGTATGCCTCCTGTCCAAGTCCCACGGACTGAGCTGCTATGCCCAGTCGTGCACCGTTCATCAAAGCCATCACATACTTTATCAGGCCCATGCGTGTGCTTCCGCAGAGTTCAGCCTTTGCATTCTTGTAAGTGAGTTCGCAGGTGGGAGAACCGTGTATACCCAGCTTATGTTCTATGTGTCGTACGTCCACACCGCCCTGTCTCTTGTCGTAGATGAACATGGAGAGTCCGCGTCCGTCCTTTGTGCCCTCTTCCGAGCGTGCCAGCACCAGGTGTATGTCGCTGTCGCCGTTGGTGATGAAGCGCTTCACGCCGTTCAGTCGCCAGCAGTCCTCTTTCTCATCGTATGTAGCTTTGAGCATCACCCTCTGCAGGTCGCTGCCGGCATCGGGTTCTGTCAGGTCCATCGACATGCTTTCGCCGTTGCACACCCTGGGTATGTATTTCTGGCGCTGTTCCTCGGATCCGAATTCATAGAGAGTGTCGATACAGCTCTGCAGCGACCAGATGTTTTGGAATCCGGCGTCAGCAGCAGCTATCACCTCGCTGAGCATGGAGAACACCGTGTTGGGCAGGTTGAGTCCGCCATAGCGTCGTGGCATGCTCACACCGTGCAGTCCGGCTTTTATTGTGGCGTCGATGTTTTCGAAAGTCTTGCTGGCGTAAATCATGCGTCCGTTTTCCAGATGCGGGCCTTCCAAGTCCACGCTTTCTGAGTTGGGTGCTATGATATTAGCTGCCACGTCGCCTGTGATATCGAGCACTCGGCGGTAGTTTTCCAGAGCGTCCTCATAGTCTACCGGAGCATCGGCATATTCCTTGCTGTCGGCATAGTTTTTCTCTTTCAGTTCCACTATGCGGCGCATCAGCGGATGGTCCAGGTGGAATGCTATCTCGGGGTGGTCACTATAATAGTTTGCCATAATAGTCTGTTTCTTTACTTACTGTTCTGCTTATAATACTTGATGAGCTTGGGCACAACTTCCTCCACGGTGCCTGTCACCACATAGTCGGCTATCTTGTTGATAGGAGCATCGGGGTCGCTGTTTACTGATATGATGATGCCAGAGTCCTGCATGCCGGCGATATGCTGTATCTGTCCGGAGATGCCGCAGGCGATATACACTTTCGGGTGTACGGTGACGCCTGTCTGTCCTATCTGTCGGTCATGGTCGCAGAATCCGGCGTCCACGGCAGCTCTTGAGCCGCCCACTTCTCCGTGCAGCACCTTGGCCAGTTCGAAGAGCATGTCGAAGCCTTCCTTCGAGCCCATGCCATAGCCTCCAGCCACCACGATGGCAGCACCCTTGAGGTTGTGCTTGGCTGCCTCCACATGGTGGTCGAGCACCTGTACCACGAAGGCTTCGGGGCTCACGTACTTGCTCACCTCGGGGTAAACCACCTCGCCTCGTGCATCACCCTCGTACAGAGCTTTCTGCATCACGCCTGAGCGCACGGTAGCCATCTGTGGGCGGTGGTCAGGGTTGACGATGGTGGCTACGATATTTCCGCCGAAGGCGGGGCGTATCTGGTACAGCAGGTTGTCGTAGTGCTTACCTGCCTTCTTGTCGTCATACTCGCCAATCTCCAGTTCAGTGCAGTCGGCAGTGAGTCCGCTGGTGAGTGAAGAGCTCACGCGTGGTCCCAGGTCGCGTCCGATGACGGTAGCGCCCATAAGGCATATCTGCGGCTGTTCCTCGCGGAAGAGGTTTACCAGAATGTCGGTATGAGGAGCCGATGTATAGGGGAAGAGTCCCTCGCCGTCGAACACGAAGAGCTTATCCACGCCGTATGGCAGAATCTGTTCTTCCACTTTCTCTTTTATGCCTGTGCCGGCCACTACAGCGTGCAGTTCCACACCCAGTTGGTTGGCCAGTTTGCGTCCTTTGGTGAGCAGTTCCTGCGACACCTCGGCCACCACAGTGCCTTCTATCTCGATATATACGAATACGTTGTTCATAGTTTATCCTATTATCTTCTCTGCCAATAAATCCTTTATCATACCCTCTATGTCGCTATCCGAGGCAGTGAGGGTCTTGCTCTCTTTGGCCTGGAAGGAGATGTTTTTCACAGTCTTCACCTTTGTGGGTGAGCCGGCGAGTCCGCACTGGTTGGCATCGCCGTCTACGTCGGCCACTGACCATTGGTTGAGAGTGAGGTAAGGTCTCTCCTCATAGAGGTTGGCCCTTGGGTCGTTTTCCTCTCTCTCCATTGGGCAGGTGGCATACTTGTATTTCATCACCAGTTTGGCGTTGCACGGTCTGCAGGGAGCAGCGCTGCCGTTTACGGTGATAACCACTGGCAGGGGAGCCACCACTGTTTCCACACCGCCGTCGATATGTCGGCGAATGGTAGCTTTGCCGTCTTCTATTTTCAATATCTCCTCGGCATACGTCACCTGGTTCAGTCCCAGTTTCTGTGCCACCTGTGGTCCCACCTGTGCGGTGTCGCCGTCGATAGCCTGTCTTCCGCCTATGACGATATCCACATCGCCGATTTTGCGTATGGCGGTGGCCAGGGCGTACGAAGTGGCCAGTGTGTCGGCACCGGCAAAGAGGCGGTCAGTGAGCAACCATCCGGTGTCGGCGCCACGGTACAGACCTTGACGTATAATCTCGCCGGCTCGCGGCGGACCCATGGTAAGCAAACCCACGGTGCTGCCGGGGTGCTGTTCTTTCAGACGCAGAGCCTGTTCCAGAGCATTCAAGTCTTCAGGGTTGAAGATTGCGGGCAGTGCGGCACGGTTTACGGTGCCTTCGGCCGTCATGGCGTCCTTGCCCACATTTCGGGTGTCGGGTACTTGTTTTGCAAGTACAACAATTTTCAAACTCATAAAAATATACTATAAAAATGTAATGTTTACGAACTAATTTCGTCTTCTGGCATACAGAAAGCGGGTATGCCGTGAGTGCCCTCTTTTCATTGGCGCTGCAAAAGTACACATTTTTTATTGTGGCACAAAGAAAAACCGGCTAAAAATGCACATTTCACCCCTGAATGTGCACAAAATGGCTGCTTTGTGCAAATTCAGGGGTGAAAAAAGCGTGAATATATATGCGAAACCACTTAACGTCTTATCACCTTCGTGGTATGCATCTTACCGTCGTCAGACCGTTGCCGTTGTATCACCATGCCCTTGGTGTGAGTTGAGGCTGGTCTGCCCTCCATGTCATAGTATTCGGTGCGAGATGATTCCTCTGCTGCGTATTCGGTGATGCCGTCGGCGGTGCGTGTGAGGGTAATGCCGGCGTGCACGCCAAAGGGAGCCAGTTGGTCTTTCCGGGAGTTGAACACCATGTAGTAGCTGCCTCCCGAGTATGTGTCGCTGCTGTTGTTGTAAGTGAGCACCAGGTCGGAGAGTTCGCCGAAAATCATGCCGCTCAGGTAGTAGTTCTGGTGAAGCGGGTCTTGTCCGAAGAACTGGTTGCGTAAGAATGTTACCTCTCCGTCGGAGTTGCGGGTGCCCATCACCCAGCTCTCGGGGAAGTAGGGGCAGAGGCCCTGTATGTAGACCGTCTGTCCGCTCAGACCCACCTTCACGTCCCACGACACCTGTGTCATGCCGCTCACAGTGCCGTCGTAGTCGTACTCTATACTAGTAGACTTACATTCATAAGCCTGAGTGTGCAGTCCGGCAGGGGGTGTGACAAGTTCATCAGTTGGATCGGAACCTCCGTCCCGATAAAGCAGTATGTCAGTGAGTTGCTGCACCACATTGTCGTCCTCGTCAATCACCAGAAGGTATGCCGAGGCGGTCATCACATCGCGTGCTTCATTGTATGTCAGCACCAGGTCGCACTCGCTGCCGTCGTAGCCTATCACATACAGTTTCTTGCCCCCATACGAGCCGATGTACTGGCGTGTGGTGCATGTTACCTTGTCGCCAGTAGCCGAACCTTTCACCCATGCTGACGGCAGGTGTCCGGAGAGTCCCTGTATATACACCTTGTCTTCATTGAATGCCACTTTGACCTTATCGCTCACATCCTCCTTCTGCGACTCGTTGTAGGGGTTTACGTTCTGGCACGAGAGCACCCAGTTTTCCACCGTAGCAGTGGCAGGAGGAGCGAAGGTGCCGTCGGCATTGGTGTCGTGGTCATCGCCCCCCAGTTGCTTTGTCACCGTCATGTCGGTGTAGTAGCACCAGGGTTGGGCTGCCGT
>OMSQ01000022.1 GCA_900313805.1 uncultured Prevotella sp.
AATGAAAGTGGCGACAAGGTGCTCTTTGCCCCTGGCAACCTGCAGGCCACCTACAACGGCAGCAACTGGACTTGGGCATTCGCCGCGAATCAGTGGGACTACATCGGCGGTGCTTTTGACACAGACGGTGATGGAATCACAGGCAACAACCGCGTGGGAGACAGCTCGCCCTTCATAGACGGCCCCGGCACCGTAGACCTCTTTGGCTGGGTGGGTGAATCCAGCACTTGGACTGGTGTCAATATGTTCGGCATCACCAGTTCCCGATCCTCCTATAATACAAACGGTTACGGCACCGTCGAAGGCGAAGCCATGAAAGCTGAATGGAACAGCACGAACCTCGGCAGTATCACTCGCGGCGGTACCTACGCATGGCGCACCCTGACGGCTGACGAGTGGTATTATGTGCTGTTAACGAGAAAGGTAAATGTCAACGGCAAGAGCGCTTCCTGCTGCCATGGCAATGTGAACGGTGTTAACGGCCTCATCCTCCTTCCCGACGGTTGGGACGGCAGCGTCCATGGTGGCTTCTACTACGGCAACTCCGCATGGAGCAACAGATATTCAACCACCAGCACTCCCACCTGGTCCCAGATGGAAGCTGCGGGTTGCGCCTTCCTGCCCGCCGCCGGCTACCGCTACGGCACTTCGGTCTACAGCGCAGACTCGTACGGCTACTACTGGTCTTCCACGGCCTACCCAACGAGCGCGGGCCAGTCGCGCTGCGTGTACTTCTATTCGGGCAGACTTTTCGCCAGCAGCTACGGCAATCGCGACAGCGGTCAGTCCGTGCGCCTGGTGCGCCCGGCCGAGTGAATTTACCTCCGCCCCTTCCCCCGTCCCCTCAGCCAACGCAGGCAGCCCCCGGCAGGGGCGGAGATTTCCCATTGAAAGAAACGACAGGACATCAAACATGATTATCACGCTCTGTGTTCTCTGTGCCTCTGTAGTGCCACCATAATGACTGTCGTGACCAGCTGCAAGGTAATCATGACGCTGAAAGCGTCACCGCTATGTAACCGGGGGTACATGCGACAGCATGCACCCCCGGACAAGCGTATATATATCAAGCACCCCAGAGGGCGTGCCCCTTCAGCGCACCTCAGTCAACCCGACCCCCGCCGAGGCGGAAATTACGACCCCGCGGATTTTGTCCGTGACGAGTGAGAGCGTGAAACTATCCAAATGGATTGGCGGAATAATTATCTGCAAGTGACATGCAATTATGCTTTTTTCTCACCAAACATTGTGCAATAGGAACAAAATATGTATATTTGCGAACGAAAAACAGTACGAAGATGGAGGCAAGAATAAAATATCCTATAGGAATACAGAGCTTTGAGAAACTGCGCAACGCCGGTCAGTGTTATGTCGACAAGACAGCTCTGATGTATGAGTTGGTGAGCAACGAAGGCTACTACTTCCTGAGCAGGCCCCGCCGCTTCGGCAAGTCGCTGCTGGTGAGTACGCTGAAGGCCTATTTCGAGGGCAAGCGGGAACTGTTCAAAGGTCTGGCTATAGAGCAGTTGGAAACGGAGTGGAACACGTATCCCGTGCTGCATCTCGACCTGAATGCCAAGCAGTATAGGGAAGAGAATGACCTTCTGAAGATACTAAATATGCATCTGGAGCGATGGGAGTCTCTGTATGGCGATGAGTTTAGAGATCGCGATGTCGACGAGCGCTTCACACACGTCATAGAAAAAGCCTACCAGAAGACCGGCAAAAAAGTTGTGATTCTCGTTGACGAGTACGACAAGCCCCTGGCCCTTAACCTTACCAACGATGAACTCTCCGACCAGTACCGCAGCATCCTGAAGGCCTTCTACGGGGTGATGAAGAGCAGCGACGAATACATACGCATGGGCTTCCTCACCGGAGTGACGAAATTCTCAAAGGTGAGCGTGTTCAGCGACCTCAACAACCTTGACGACATCTCCATGTGGTCGAAATACACCTCCATCTGCGGCATTACCGAGCAGGAGATACACGATTATTTCGACAGCGAGGTGGAGTCTCTTGGTGCCGAGAATGGTATGACAAAAGAGGAGTGCTATGCCAAGTTGCGCCGCCGCTACGACGGCTACCACTTCCGCGAGAACAGCCCGGGCATATACAACCCCTTCAGCCTCATCCATACGCTCAACAAGAGGGAGTTTGGCAACTACTGGTTCTCCTCAGGCACCCCCACGCTTCTTGTCGACCTGCTGAAACAGTTGGAGTACAACCTGAACAATCTGGAGAGCGAGACCGTCACCCCAGAACTGCTTGGCAGCGTAGACACGATAAGGAGGAACCCCCTGCCTGTGATATACCAGAGCGGCTACCTCACCATAAAGAGTTATGATGAGGAGTTTGGTGAGTATCACCTCGGCTTCCCGAACGAGGAGGTGGAGAGCGGTTTCATCAATTTCCTCCTGCCCATGTACACGAATGCCCAGACTGGCGACACCACGTTCTCCATCAGCCGCTTTGTGAGAGACCTGAGGTCGGGCGACATAGAGAGTTTCATGACTCGTCTTGAGTCTTTTATGAGCGACACCGACTACCGCGTGGTTGGCAAGGCAGAGTTGTATGTCCAGAATGTTCTTTTCATCCTCTTCCGCCTGTTGGGCTTCTACGTTGAGGTGGAGCATGCCACGAGCAACGGCCGCACGGACATTGTGATAAAGACCAAGGACAATATCTACATCTTTGAGTTGAAGATAGACCGCTCTGCCGACGAGGCGTTGCAGCAGATAGAGGACAAGGGCTATGCCCGTCCCTACGCCGCCGACCCGCGCCCTGTCACGAAGATAGGCATCAGCTTCTCCTCAGAGAAGCGCTGCATCTATGAGTGGAAGGCGAGATAGAGCGATAGTTTCACGCTCTCGCTCGCCACGTACAAAATCCGTTGGACAAAAAATGTATAAAACCTTTGT
>OMSQ01000145.1 GCA_900313805.1 uncultured Prevotella sp.
TCTCTTTGCTTGTCGATCAGAAAGATGTGGCAGATGAGCAGGCCGAGAAGAAGACCTATGATGCCATCTATGCCGAATTCTCTGTAAAGGTGAAAGAGGGCCTACAGTCGGAGAGCGATGACGCACGCCAGTCGGCCCAGTCTATGCTCAATGCATGGACAGCCTTTAAGGATGCCCACCTGGCACTGCCCATATCCAATAAGGCCGCATTGTGGAAGGACCTTGCCCAGTATCTGAATAACATACTCTATTCTTACGTCCTCTATTCTAACATCTACTGAGCGTGGTGACTCCCATGACGGTTAGCACATCGTCACAGACCTGGAATTTCACATCACGACCCGCGAAAGGCATGCCATAGACCTTTTGTGGGTCGTGCTGGTATTGCGGGCGGGGGTCAAGAGACAGCACCTCAGTGAGTTGTGCTCTTTCTGACTCGGAAAACATCTCCTGCCATGGAGATGGAAAGACGACGGTCAACCGGTGCCATTCATTGGTGTCGACAAACCCCGAGCGCACCTGTTGGTGACTGTCGGCATACTCCACATACGGTTTTATGTCGAAGATAGGCGTGCCGTCCATGAGGTCGGCCCCCATCACATGCAGCACCGGTCCGTGAGGCGAGTCCCACTCCACCGACTGCAGGCGCACCGACGACAGTCCAATGGGGTTGGGGCGGAAAGGGGAGCGTGACGCGAACACCCCCACCGAGCGGTTGCCACCCAGTCGGGGAGGGCGCACTACCGGACTGCTGGCGCGGTGCGGGTTGGCAGAGAACTCCCAGATGAGCCACAGATAATCGAAGCCCTCTATGCCGCGCAGAGCATCGGCATTGCGGTGCTCGGGAGTGAAGATCACCTGTCCTGGCAGGTCGGTGATGATGCCGCTCTGTTTGGGTATGCCAAACTTCGAAGGGAAGGGGGAACGGAAATGTGCTATGGGTTGGATGGTCATGGTCAGATACTTTTCACCGCTGCCACCACGAGGAATATGACGATGGTGAGCAGCATGACAGCCGCCGGCACCCATGACAGTCGGTAAGTGGCGGGCCGCTTAAGGTGCGACAGTCGTTGGAAGGGCAGGAAGCAGAGTGTGGCAGCAGCCAGTCCCACCACCAGTCCGGCCAGCAGGTCGCCCAGATAGTGCACGCCCAGATACATGCGTGAGTAGCACATCATGGCTGTCCACGGCAGCAGCAGCCATGTGAGTCGGCGCTGGCGGAAGACGAAAATCAGGAAGAAAGCTATCGCCCAGGCATTGGCAGCATGGGCAGAGGGGAAGCCGAAGGGCCCGCCGCGGTGGTTGTTGACCACGTGCACCATGGCAGAGACCGGGTTGTCGGGGTTGCTTGGGCGCATGCGTTCCATCAGTGGCCGCAGGTGATACACTGTCACCTGGTCGGCTATAGCCACCACCACACCGCTGAGTATCAGCACCGTCAGCGTGATGCGCCAAGAGAAATTGGAAGCGATGAGAGCCACCAGACTGGCATAAAACGGTATCCACACCCAGCGGTTGCTGAAGAGCGTCATAAACTCATCCCAGAACGGGCAGTGCAGTCCGTTTATGGCGAGTGTGATGTCGGTGTCTATCTGCACCAGATGTTGCAGCAGGGTAGTTGCAAAGAGTGGGTCCATCAGCAGGTGTAGCAGTTAAATTTGTCTGGTACTGTTATAGGTGCGTGATTACATTCGTTCGCAAAGGTAGTGTTTTTTCTACAAAAACATGTACTTTTGCAGCGAAATATGAAAAAGAAGATAGGATTAGTATTGGAGGGTGGTGCCATGCGCGGCTTGTTCAGTGCCGGTGTTATGGACGTTTTCATGGAACATGGCATTATTTTCGATGGCATAGTGGGCGTGTCGGCAGGTGCCGCTTTCGGGTGCAACTACAAGTCGATGCAGCCTGGGCGTGCCATACGCTACAACAAACGTTTTGCCAAAGACCCGCGCTATTGCGGCCTGCGCTCGCTATTGAAGAGCGGTGACATCTTTAATGCCCATTTCGCCTACCACGTGGTGCCTGTGGAGTATGACAAGTTTGACGAACAGGCATACGAGAGCAACCCTGTGGACTTTCATGTGGTGTGTACCGATGTGCTTACTGGCAAACCTGTGTACAAGGTGCTGCCCAAGGCCGACTACGACACATACGAGTGGATACGGGCCTCGGCCTCCATGCCAGTGGTGTCGAAGGTTGTGAAACTCGATGGCTATCATCTGCTCGACGGCGGCATCAGTGACTCCATACCCCTCAAGTATTTTGAGGAACAGGGATATGATCGCTGTGTGGTGATACTCACCCAGCCCCTCGACTATGTGAAGCATAAGAGCAGGATGTTGCCGTTGCTTCGCTGGCGTCTGCGCCGCTATCCACAGTTTGTAGAGGCTTTTGCCCGCAGACCTGAGATGTACAATGCCCAGACGGCATACGTCCGGCAGCGCGAGGCGGAGGGCAGTGCATTGGTCATACGTCCCGATGCCCCCCTGCAGATAGGTCATATAGAGCACGATGCCTGTCGTATGCAGAGCGTGTACGACATCGGGCGCAGGAAGGGCGAGCAGATGATAGAGCAGGTGAAGGGGTTTGTGGGATAATTTACGCTGCGTTTCGGAAGAAAAAATAAATACATTTATTTTGTTCTTCTCTCAACTTGCAGTAATTTTGTCGGCTGAAACGAAATACACATTATAGATATGAAGATAGAAGAGAGGATATCTGCTGCCGCCATAGAGGCAGTAGCCCAGTTGTATGGCCAGCAGGTGCCTGAGAAAATGGTGCAACTGCAGAAGACTAGGAGTGAGTTTGAAGGCAACCTGACACTGGTGGTCTTCCCCTTCCTGAAGATGTCAAAGAAGAAACCCGAGGATACCGCCGCTGAGATAGGTGAATACCTGGTAAACCACTGTGCGGAAGTGAGTTCGTACAATGTGGTGAAAGGATTCCTCAATATCGTGGTGTCGCCTTCGGCATGGATAGAGATGCTCAATGCCATACACCAGGATGCCCATTTCGGTGAGGTCCAGGCCGGAGCCGATGCCCCGCTGGTGATGATAGAATACTCCTCGCCCAATACCAACAAGCCCTTGCACTTGGGACATGTGCGCAACAACCTGCTGGGTTGGTCGCTAGCACAAATCATGGAGGCCAATGGCTGGCGTGTGGTGAAGACCAACATAGTGAACGACCGCGGCATACATATCTGCAAGTCGATGCTGGCATGGCAGAAATGGGGCAACGGCGAGACACCGGAGAGCAGTGGCAAGAAAGGCGACCACCTCATTGGCGACTATTACGTGGCCTTCGACTGGCATTACCGCGCCGAGGTGGCAGCACTCAAGGCGCAGTATGAGAATGAGGGCATGAGCCCTGAGAAGGCTGAGGAGAAAGCCAAGGCCGAGGCACCGCTGATAAAAGAGGCGCACGACATGCTGGTGAAATGGGAACAGGGCGATGCCGAGGTGCGTGCCCTGTGGCGCCGCATGAACGAATGGGTGTATGCCGGATTTGACGAGACATACAAGGCACTGGGTGTGTCGTTCGATAAGATATACTATGAGTCGGAAACCTATCTCGAGGGCAAGAAGAAAGTAGAGGAGGGACTGGCTCGCGGACTCTTCTACCGCAAGGACGACAATAGCGTGTGGGCCGACCTGACCGCTGAGGGACTGGACCAGAAGCTGCTGTTGCGCAGCGATGGCACATCGGTGTATATGACACAGGACATAGGCACAGCCGACCTGCGTTTCCGCGACTATCCTATAGACAAGATGATATATGTGGTGGGCAATGAGCAGAACTACCATTTCCAGGTACTCTCCATATTGCTCGACCGTCTGGGATATAAGTGGGGCAAGGACCTGGTTCACTTCTCTTACGGCATGGTGGAGCTGCCCAACGGCAAGATGAAGAGTCGCGAAGGCACTGTAGTGGATGCCGATGACCTGATAGCCACCATGATAGCCGATGCCCGTCAGATGAGCGAAGACAAGGTGAACAAGTTGGAGGGTATCAGCGAGGAAGAGAAGCAGGAGATAGCACGCATTGTGGGAATGGGAGCCCTGAAGTACTTCATACTCAAGGTGGATGCCCGCAAGAACATGCTGTTCAACCCAGAAGAGAGCATCGACTTCAACGGCAATACCGGTCCGTTCATACAGTACACCCATGCCCGCATACGCAGCATACTGCGCAAGGCAGAGACTGCCGGTGTGACGCTGCCAGATGTGGTTCCGGCTAATGTGGCGCTCAATGACAAGGAAGTGGCTCTGATACAGAAACTCAATGAGTATGGTGCAGCAGTGGCCCAGGCAGGCAAGGACTACAGTCCGAGTGGTATAGCCAACTACTGTTATGAGCTGACCAAGGAGTTCAACCAGTTCTACCACGACTATAGCATATTGGGTGCTGATGATCCCCAGGTGCGCTCATTGCGCCTGGTGCTGGCCGCCAGTGTGGCCAAGGTGATACGCAACGGCATGCGCCTGTTGGGTATAGAAGTGCCGGAAAGGATGTAACAGCCGTCTATGGATAAGTTAGTGATGCCCCCCGACTACCGCCATGACACCGTGTTGCCGCTGCCTGCGGAGGTGCGTGCCACGGCGTGGGCTGTGGATGCTGCCTGCTCAGGCAATCCCGGGCAGATGGAGTATCAGGCTATAGACCTGCAGACGGGTGCTCGCGTGTTTCATGTCGGTCCTATGTTTGGCACGAACAACATTGGTGAGTTTCTGGCCATCGTGCATGCCCTGGCACTCATGGAACAAAAGGGCATACGCGACCATGCTGTATACAGCGACAGTTACAACGCCATACTTTGGGTTAACAAGAAGAAGTGCAAGACCACGCTGGAACGCAGCGAACGCACGGCACGAGTCTATGACATCATCCAGAGAGCAGAGAATTGGTTGCACACCCACGACGTGCAGGTGCCTGTACTGAAGTGGGAGACGAAACAGTGGGGTGAGATACCAGCCGACTTTGGCAGGAAGTAGCAGCCCTCAAACCTCCGCTTTTTCGTACGCTGACGAAAAAAGAGGGAAAAAATTTGGCGGTGGAAAGAAAAACAAGTAATTTTGCAGCCGCTATTGTCCAATGGTGTAATGGTAGCACAACAGGTTTTGGTTCTGTTTGTGGTGGTTCGAATCCGCCTTGGACAACA